>CAYQRT010000048.1:0-13657 GCA_964419695.1 uncultured Spirochaetaceae bacterium
GCTTCTGGGAAGGGGCCAGTCTCGATCTGGTGTTCTCAATCGACATTAATCCGTTCTAGGAGTTTGTCGTACTGAATGAAAAAGTGCGATGCAATCGCACTTTTTCTACCATGCAAACTCCCAAAGGAGTAAATACCGATGCGATTTCTTGTGAAAATGGTGATTATGGAGATGAGCCCGACAGGCTCCTGGGGAACTTCGAAAAACCCTCGATTTCAAAGAATAGAGGGTTTTCGAAGTTCCTGGAAGAATCGATATATTTTATTGTAAAAATGGAAATATCGATTCTTCACGGGGAGTCGAACCCTCGAAAACAGTAGTTTTCGAGGGTTCCTCTATGTATGTGGAAGGGAGACGGACGACTATGGTAAAGGTGCGGAAAACTTTGATATGCGGCCTGGGCGCGGCCCTGTTCACTTTTTTGGCGGCCGGTACGGCTTGGGCTGAACAGATCACCAAAGTGGGCGTGGTGGACCTTTCCAAGGTATTCAACTCCTACTCCAAGGACTCCTCCGGGGGGCGCGAACTCAACGACTATTGGATGGAAACCGACGCCCAGCTGGGGAAGATCACCAAGGAAATTACGGAGCTGCAAGTATTGCGGGAACAGGCCAAAAAGGACAATGACGAACGCGCCGTGCTGGATTACGACAAGCAGATCAGCGAAAAAAGGGATTACCAGCGCGACTACTACCGCTACCGCAAGCTGGAGTACGACAAGAAATACGACTCCCTCATGAAATCGAGCGGCTTCTACAGCGAAATGCTCAAGATCATCGAGTTTATCGCGGTGCGGGACAGCTACTCGCTTATCCTGAAAAGCAGCGATCCATCCCTCATGTATTATTCCAAGAACGTCGATATCACGCAGGATGTCATCGATTACATTAAAAAATAATTCGGCGTTTTTTCGGGACCGGCGGCGAGGCGGTGTGCGGTGGGCAGGATAGCGAGCATTGACCTGGGGAAAAAACGGGTGGGTGTGGCGGTGTCCGATCCGCTTCGGATGATCGCCCAGCCGTTGGCCACCCTGCGTTTCGTGTCCATGGAAAAACTCATCCGCGACGTCCTGACTATTGTCCGGGAGAAGGAGATAGACCTCATGCTCGTGGGCCTGCCCGTGCGGGACGACGGCCGGGAAGGGGAGGGGGCGGCCATGTCGCGGAGCTTCAAGGCGCGGTTGGAACGCGCGGGGGTATCCTGTGTGCTGCGGGATGAAAGTTTTTCCAGCCGCGAGGCCGAGGACGTCATTCACGAGTACGGCAAGCACCGGCGTGAACACCGGGAGAAGATCGATCAGATAGCGGCGGCGGTGGTGTTACGCGAGTACCTGAAGGAGCGGCGGGACTGACGTGCCGGGGGTGGGCGCGTCTTTCCCGCCTCGGCCCGATCTATTCATCGGGCAGGGTGATCCCGGGAGGTTCGGGCAGGGTGAGGTCCTCGGGGTCGTCGTCGGTCTCCACGTGCCGCGTCAGGTTTTTCTCCCGTTCCTCCACCACCCGCTTGTGCAGGATGTTCCGTAACACCCGGAACTTTTCGGCATTGGTTTCCGAAATTTCTATCAGATCGTCATGGGCGTAGAGAATGACGTCAGGGGCGGGCTTTTCCCTGACGGAGATGGTCTCCATCGCCTCCGGAAAGGCGACCAGACTTTCGCGGACCGTAAACAGTTTGAGGATGTTGAGACCCATGAAGAGGTTGTTGCATTCATCGGTGGGACAGACAACCGTCAAACCCAGGTCGGTGGTGCGCTTCAGCTTTTTATTGATTCCCAGCACAATGCCCATGAAGGTCGAGTCCATGTAGTCGCACCGGGAGAGGTCCAGGAAAATATTGCCCACCGGGGGCTGGTCGTCAAGCCGGTTAAACACCCGGTTGCGCAGCTCGTAGCAAATATTTACGGTCATCCGCCCCTGGGCGCGGATGAAAATATTGTTATGGTTTTCTCCGTAGAGAATAGAGTCGTTCATCCGACGTCGACTCACCTTTCCTGGAAGCCCGTATTGTCTTGCTATCCCACTTTAAATATAATCCATTTATGGCCGAAACAACAACTCCCATGATGGCGCAGTATATCCAATTCAAGGAAAAACATAAAGACGCCGTACTCTTTTTCCGGCTGGGCGATTTTTACGAAATGTTCGAGGAGGACGCCCGTGAGGTTTCCTCCCTTCTCGACCTCACCCTGACCCAGCGCAACGGCGTGCCCATGTGCGGCATCCCCTACCATGCCGGGCCGGGCTACATCGCCCGGTTGATACGGCTGGGCAGGAAGGTGGCGGTCTGTGAACAGACGGCGCTGGCCAAGCCGGGCAAGGGGATAGCCACCCGCGAGATCGTGGAGATCGTCACACCGGGCACGCTGGTCGATGAGGGTATGCTTGATCGAAGCCATAACAATTTTCTGGTGGCGTTGGCCCGGGTACGGGACCGGATCGCCCTGGCCGCCCTCGATCTCTCGACCGCGGAGTTTATCGCCACCAGTTTCGCGGCGGGCGCGGGGGAGGAACTGCTCAAACGGGAGTTTTACCGCCTGGATCCCCAGGAGATCATCGTGGAGGAAACCCTCCTGGCGGAGGATCCGACCGTGGGGAGGCTTCTGGGGGAACGGGATCACCTGGTGGTCAACCGGTATCCCCTGTGGAGTTTCGATCTTGAGGCCAACCATGAACGGCTCACGCGCACCCTGGGAGTGGCCAACCTCAAGGGATTCGGCCTGGGACCGCGTTCGCCGGAAGTGGCCGCGGCCGGCGTCATCCTGGGCTATATTGAAGACACGGCCAAGAGTATGCTTTCGCACGTCCGGGACATACGCGTGTACACGGAAGGCAGCGCCCTCCTTCTTGATGAATCGACCCAGAAAAATCTCGAACTCGTGCGCAACCTGCAGGACGGGTCGCGGCGGTTCACCCTGCTGGAGGTGCTGCAGCACACCAAGACGGCCATGGGTACGCGGCGTCTTTCGTCCTGGATACTCAATCCGCTGCTGGACGCGGCCGCCATCCGCGACCGGCAGGAGACTGTGGCTTTTTTTCACTCGCGGCAGCTGGTGCTCTCAGGCGTGCGCGAGCTTCTCTCGCGGACCCTCGACCTGGAACGGCTGGCCACGCGGGTGGCCATGGACCGGGCCCACGCCAAGGACCTGGTGTCGCTATCATTATCCCTGGACTCGTTCTTCGCCGTGGCGGAGGCGGTAAAAACTCAGACCAAAGACCTGCCCGCGATTCTTAAGAAATTGACGGAGGATGATCATCAGGAGTTGAGGACGATCGCGGACCTGATAAAGCGTGCGGTTATGGCGGAACCCTCCAGCCTGCTGACTGAGGGGAACCTTATCCGGGAGGGATACGACGCCGAACTCGACCGTCTGCGGGGCGTCCGCGACCATACCCGGGAAACGCTGGAGGGGCTCCTGGCAGGGGAAAAAGCCAGGACCGGCATCAATTCCCTTAAGCTTCGCTACAACCGCATCATCGGCTATTACTACGAAGTGACAAAAGCCAACCAGCATTTGGTGCCCGAGCATTTCATCCGCCGGCAATCCCTGGTCGGCGGCGAACGCTTTACCACGCGGGAGCTTATAGACCGGGAGGAGGAATTCAACAACGCCGCGGAAAAAATCATTGACCTGGAACGGGAACTTTTCATTAAAGTGCGGGAGCGGGCCAAAACCGTGATCGGCCGGGTACTGGACGCGGCCCGGACCGTGGCCGTGGTGGACGTGCTGCAGGCCTTCGCCTATGCCGCCACCCTCTACGGCTACTGCCGGCCGGAGGTGGGCGACCACGAACGGCTGGTCATCCGGGAAGGGCGCCATCCCGTGGTGGAGGCCAACCTGCCCGGCGGCGCTTTCGTTCCCAACAGCATCAGTCTGGATACTCAGAAGCGCTCGTTCGTGGTGCTTACCGGGCCGAATATGGCCGGCAAGTCAACGTATCTCAGACAGACCGCGCTTATTACCCTGATGGCCCAAATCGGCTCTTTCGTCCCCGCCGAGTCGGCCGAGATAGGCGTGGTGGACAAGATCTTCTGCCGGGTGGGAGCCAGCGACAATCTGGCCCGCGGCGAATCGACTTTTCTCATCGAAATGAACGAAACGGCCAATATCCTCCGGCAGGCCACGCCCAAAAGCCTGATCATCATGGATGAGGTGGGGCGGGGCACGAGTACGGCGGACGGGTTGGCCATCGCCTGGGCCGTCACCCTGCACATTCTGGAGCGCGTCAGGGCCAAAACCCTCTTTGCCACTCATTTCCACGAGTTGACCCGCATTGAGCACGAAAAACTGGCCAATTTTTCCCTGGAGGTGATCGAAAAGGACGGCGGGATAGTCTTTCTTAAAAAGATCAAACCCGGTCCGGCAGACAGCTCTTACGGCATCCACGTGGCCCAGCTGGCGGGAATTCCGGAGGAGGTGATCGTGGCCGCCCGGAGGCTGCAACGCACCACCCAGGCCTTCAGCCGGGAGGAGGCTTCAGCGCGTCCTTCAGCCGGCGTCTCCCAACCCGCTCTCTTTTCCCAGGCGGAACTGGTGGTGGAAGCCATCAAGGGCCTGGCCGTGGACAATATTCGCCCGCTGGACGCGTTGACCCTGCTGGCGCGCTTCAAGGAAGAATTGCTGACCGAGGAAAAATCGGAAGCCGACCGCCGGCGGACATAAGAATAACGGGCGGACCGGTCGGACCGGAAGGGACTCAGGCGTTTTTGAGCAGATCCAGGGCCCGCTGGCGGGCGATGGTGATTTCCGGCAGGCCCTCTTTTTTGATGGAATGCACCACGTCCTTGAGCAGATCTTCGGGCATGAGCGAGGAAACGGCGGAAAGGTTTTCCCTGATGATCCGGTCGCGGGCCGAACCCTCCAGCCTGTTCTGGAACTCAAGCACCAGGTAATCGACGGCCGAACGGTCGTCGTCGCGCACGGCGGCGCGCAGGGTTTTGGCGTAACCGGCCAGCACCGGGTCGTCCTGGAATCGGGTCTGGTCGATGAGGGTGTTGAGCTCGGCTTCCTTTTCCTCCCGCGGCCGGGCGCGTTCCATGATGTCTTTGGCCGCCAGGAGGCCCTGCAGCACCCGTTCATTACGGAGTGCCAGCCGGTGTTGGGCGGTCAGCAGGTCCGTAGCGGTTTCCACCCCGGCGCCGCCCCCGGAACGCAGGTGCTTGGCGGCCACGGTGAGGTTTTGTGCCTCGGTTTTTTGGATGTCTTGTTTGTTTTTCGGTCGGAGACGTTCAAACGCCTCCGCATCATTGGCGGAAAATATTTTGTTCATAACCCCTCCCAAGAGTCATTGACATTATACAGGTAAAGCCTGGATTTTGTCAAATAATATTGTCGCGCAATGGAGCTGCATATACTATCCGCTTGACACAAAAAACCAATCATGGTATTATGTTTCTATACATAGAAACAACGGGAACGGACTGTCCCTTGAAACTCTGGAAGCGGTTGCAGAGGGCCGCGCACGTCACTTGGTCCGGCGTCGTTCGGGCCGAAAACGTAACGATAGAGTCGACCGGAGTCTCATACGCATCCCCCGCGCCGCGGCCGCAAGGGAGGGGACACGCTTCCGCGCCGCAGCCTTGAAGAAAGGGTTGACCATGACTGACACCACCGTGGTATCCGAAAAACTGATGGTCCGGATTCTGCCGGGCGAGCGATTCACTCCTTACTCTTTGGCGGAAAAACTGCAATGCCGCGCATTGCTGGAATCCGCCTCATTCCACCGGGGCCGGGAGCGCTGGTCGCTGCTTCTGGTCAAGGAGGCGGCGCGCATCGTCCAGAACGGCGATGAAATTTCCATGGAGGCGCAGGGCAAGCGTTTCCGGCTCAAGGGCAAGTACCGGGACATTCTGGACGTACTTCTGTATTTCGCCAACCAACACGCCGGAGCCATGGCCGACTATCCCTTCCCGGCGGGAGGGATCGGGTATCTTTCCTACGAATTCGCCGCGCACTTCGATACCATACGCTTGAGCGCCAAGACGGACGAACTGGGCGCGCCGGACGCCCTCTTCCTGCTGGGGCACGTTTTCATCCTCTTTGACCACTTTACCGACAGCATCGTGCTGGTGGGCCTCAATTACCGCGAGGCGGCCGTCGACCTGCGGCGGGAATTGGACGCGGTGGAGAACCGCCTCAATGACCTGGACTTCAATTTTATGTCCGGGGACAGGCGTCAGGCGTCCGCGCAGATACTCAGGCGCGAGGGCGAAGAGGAGGAGTACATGCGTGGGGTGGAGAAGGTGCGCGCGGAGATCATTCGCGGCAACCTGCTGCAGGGCGTGCTTTCCCGCCGGCTGCGCGTCAAAACCGATCTCACCGCCCTGGAGGGGTATCGCAACCTGCGCTCGTTCAATCCCTCCCCTTATATGTTCTACCTCAATTGCGGCGATTTCGAGTTGTTCGGGGCCTCGCCCGAGGTGCACGTCAAGTCCCTGGGAGGCACCGCCTTGATCCGTCCCCTGGCCGGCACCCGGCGGCGCGGCGCCTCCGCGGCGGAAGACGCGGCCATCGAGAAGGAGCTGCTGGCCGATCCCAAGGAGCGCGCCGAGCACCTGATGCTCGTGGACCTGGCCCGCAACGACCTGGGACGGATATGTAAGGCGGGCAGTGTGGCGCCCACGGAGATGATGAAGACTGAGAAGTATTCCCACGTCATGCACATCGTCTCCGAGGTGACGGGGACGCTCAAAGAGGGGAAGACGGGGATCGACGCGCTGCGCGCCTCGTTTCCGGCCGGCACCGTGTCCGGCGCCCCCAAGATCAAAGCCATGGAAATTCTGGACGCGCTCGAACAACCCAAGCGCGGATTTTACGCGGGCATTGTGGGCTACGTGCAGCCGGGCGGCGACCTGGACTCCTGCATCGTGATCCGCAGCGCCCTGAAAAAGGGCGACCTCCTGGTCCTGCAAGCCGGGGCCGGCATCGTCTACGATTCCCAGCCGCGCAAGGAACTGGAGGAAACCGCCAATAAACTGGGCGCGCTCATGCGGGCCTGCGGCCTGGAAGCCGACGGGAAAGGAAAATAAGATGTTCGTCATCATCGATAACTACGATTCGTTCACCTACAACCTTTACCAGTATTTCTGCGAAATTACGGATGAGCCCGTCACGGTTTACCGCAACGATGTTGTGACAGCGGAGGAGATCGAAAGCCTGACGCCCCGGGGAATCATCATCTCGCCGGGACCGGGCACGCCTTCGGACGCCGGCGTCTCGGTGGACGTGATCCAACGGCTGGCGGGGAAAATCCCCATACTAGGCGTGTGCCTGGGACACCAATGCATCGGGGCCGCCTTCGGCGCCCGGGTGGAAAGCGCCCAACGCATTGTACACGGCAAGGCCGAAGAGATGTCCCTGGACGGACGCGGTCTTTTTCGCAGCCTGCCCCGGCGGGCCGTGTTCACCCGCTACCATTCGTTGGCGGTGAACAAGGACACGATTCCTGACGATTTCGAGATCACCGCCTGGGCCGACGACGGCGAGGTCATGGGCCTGCGGCACAAGCAATATGTGCTGGAGGGCGTGCAGTTTCATCCCGAATCAATCGCCTCGGAATACGGCAAGGCCCTGCTCAAAAACTTCATCACCTACAAGCGGGAGGCCTACCCGGTCCGGGAGAAACTGGATCAAGTTATCCGCCGGGAGGACCTTTCCTTTGAGGACGCGGCGGGTTTCATGGAGGAGCTTACCGACGGCAACCTGAACCTGGCGCTGACCGCGGGCTTCCTGGTGGCGCTCAACATGAAGGGCTACACGCCCGACGAGATCGCGGGCTGCGCTTCGGTGCTCAAACGCAAAAAGCAGCGCATCGGCACGGACCTGGAGGTGGTGGACACCTGCGGCACGGGCGGCGACGGCCTGCACACCTTCAATATTTCCTCACTGGCCGCGCTCGTTGTGTCGGCCTGCGGGGTGAACGTGGCCAAGCACGGCAACCGGGCGGCCAGTTCCCGGTGCGGTTCGGCCGAGTTTTACAAGGAACTGGGCATAAGCATAGACTTAAAGCCGCCGGGAGCGGAGGAGCTCCTCCGGCGCGCCCGCTTTGCCTTTCTTTTCGCGCCCCTCTATCACGGCGCCATGAAGCACGCCGGCCCGGCGCGCCGGGAGCTGGGTATCAAGACGATCATGAACCTGCTGGGCCCGCTGGCCAACCCGGCCGAGGCCAAGGCGCAGCTGATAGGCATTTACGACGAGTCTCTTTGTGAAAAGGAAGCCCTGGCCGCCCGTAAGCTGGGCGTGGAGCGGGTGATGGTCGTGCACGGACTGGACGGCCTGGACGAAATATCGGTCACGGGTCCCACCCGGGTGGTGGAAATACGAAAAGACGGTAAGCTTAAGAATTATCTATTCGATCCCCAAGAGATCGGCCTGCCGCGCTTCACCATGGAGGAACTGGTGGGCGGCAGCCCGGCGGAGAACGCGCAGGCCGGACTGGCGGTGTTGGAAGGAGGCGGCAGCCGGGCCCTGCGGGAATGCGTGCTCTTAAACGCGGGCGCGGCCTTGACCGTGGCCGGCCGGGCTGATTCGATCAAGGAGGGTTACGCTATGGCCAAGGTAGCCCTGGATGAGGGACGGGCGCGCCGGAAACTCGAAGAGGTGATCGCCGTGAGCCGTGAATTGAAGCACGGGGAGAACGGACAAGGATGAACATCCGCGACACCATCGTGGCCCGGCGCGCGCAGCGAATCGCCGCGGAAGGGCACGCCCTGGGCGCGGCCGTGCCGGAAAGACGGGAAGCGCCCCTCGCGGAATTCGGGCGGGCGCCCTTTCTCATCGCCGAGATCAAACGCCGTTCGCCCTCCCGGGGAGAGATCGCTGCCCAGGCGGACCCGGTGCGCCAGGCGGGCGTTTACGCCGCACAGGGCGTACGCTCCGTTTCCGTGCTCACCGAGGAGGACCATTTCTCCGGATCGCTTAACGATCTCGTGGCGGTTAAGCGCGCCTACCCCGACCTCGCAGTGTTGCGTAAGGATTTCCTTCTGGACGAGGAGGATATCGACCTGTCCCACCGGGCGGGCGCGGACGCGGTACTCCTCATCGCCTCCCAGCTGTCCGCTGAACAGTTGTCCCGGCTGGCGGCCCGGGCCGCGGCCCGGGGCATGGCGGCTCTGGTGGAAGTGCATTCGCGCCAGGACGCGGATAAGGCCCGCGGCCTGGCTCCGGCCTTCACCGGCATCAACGCGCGCGATCTGGAAACGTTTCTCATCGATCCCCTGCTGCCCCTGCGCCTTAAGGCGCGCATCGATTGGCCCACGCGGCTGGTCTACGAGTCAGGCATCTTCCGGGAAGAAGACGCGGCCGTGGCGCTCGCCGCGGGCTTTGCCGGCGTGTTGGTGGGGGAGGCCTTGATGCGGCGACCGCTGCTGGCGGCCGAACTTATAAACGCCTTGAGGAGGGAACAGGCATCCGATTTCTGGGGACGGATCGGCCGGCTCCTCGCGGAGAAACCCGGACCGCTGGTTAAAATCTGCGGCATCACCAACCGGGAAGACGCGCTGGCCGCCCTGGAGTGCGGCGCCGATATCCTGGGATTCATCCTGGCCGATTCGCCGCGCCGGACCACCGCGGCTTTGGTTCGCAGTCTGGCCGATCTGGACGTTCTCAAAGTGGCCGTGGTCACGGCCGGAGCGGACGCGAACCCGGGAGCGGACGCGGCCGGGCTTTTGAACGATCATGTCGTGCAGGCCGTGCAATTCCACGGGGATGAAGCGGCGGACAACTGTTACAATGGAGCCTTTCCCTACTATAAAGTCCTGCGACTCAGAGACCGCGCTGACGCGGCTGAAATCGACGCGTACCACTCGCCCCGCGTGCTCATAGAAGCCTTTGTCCCGGACAAGCGCGGAGGCCCGGGAAAAGTTCTGGATTCTGACGTGGTGGAGACGGTACGCGCCCGTCATCCCCTGTGGCTGGCCGGCGGCATCGGTCCCGACAATGTTGGGGAGATCATCAGCCGTTTCCAGCCGGAACTCATTGACGCGTCCAGCAGGCTGGAATCCGCGCCGGGCAGAAAAAGCCGTGCGCTTTTACAGGAATATTTTTCCCGGATCACGGCCGCCCGTGCCGTTGCCACCCGGCGGTAACACGCGTACGCCGTTGTCAGGCTGTTGGAAGGTTCCACTTTTTCAACAACCTGCCGGGAGCACGGGCGGCGGACTTTCTCCTTGACTAGAGGCGGAGTTTCCGCATACAGTAGGAAACCTTGAAAAACTACCGTTTTTCAAGGTTTCCAGCACCAAGAACACGGCGGGGCGCCCGTCAGCGGGCGGGTAACACTACGCCGGAAAAAGCTTTCCGGGGCGTAAAGCATGGCGATCAAAAAACTGACACCCATGGAAATCAAGGAGACCGTCGAAAAGATCCGCAAGAAATACGACGAATACTCCTACAAGTACTTTAAATCGTCACAGCACAAGAAGAATTTCGAGGACCGCTACCTGTCCGCGCTGAAAAGCGGGGTCGACATCTCCAGTTTCCTGCTGGCGGAGATTGACGCCATAATGGAACTGGTCAAGCGGGAGGAGGAGAAGGTGCTGGTCAAAAAACCTCCCTCCGGCGCGCCGCCCCAGCCGGGATTTGCCGACCGCATCATTGAAGAGAACCGTAAACGCATCGCCAAGTATCCGGCGCTCGCTGTGCATATGGACGCCTCCGAAGAAATCAAGCGCCTTTTCGGCGCCCTCAACCGCCTGGAACAGGAATACTGGCCCGACCTCTACGCCCCCCTGCGCAGCACCTCGTTTTCACTCAACACCAAAACCATGATCGCCCTGGAAGACCAACTGCATCATCTGGCCGGACGCGGCAAGGACGGCCTATCCCCCCGGCTGGAACGCTACGTGGCCCGGTTGAAACGGTTCCCCCGGGACTACGGCATGATCGAGCAGGACGAGAAAAACTTTCTCCTGGAGGCGGCTTTTTTTCTCCATGAATTGGTCGACATATTGACAACCGCCCTGGAAAAGCACGAAAATGTCTTCAGTCAGGAAGAGCGCGACAAACTCAACGAGATTCTGGCGTTTATCACCGGGATTCTGAACGATTTCCGGCTCAAGGAGTTGAAGCGCCGCTAGCACGTTATTGAACACGTGGAACCTTTTCGATAACTTGATTTGAGGAGCACCATATGGGACAAGAGATCATTATCACCAAAGAGAATTTTCAAAAGGAAGTGCTTGAGTCGAAAGTGCCGGTTCTGGTTGATTTTTGGGCCGTCTGGTGTATGCCCTGCAAGATGATGGAGCCGATTCTGGAAAGTCTGGCCGCCGATCATCAGGGAAAACTGGTGGTGGGCAAGGTCAATGTGGACGAGCAATCCGAACTGGCGGAACAGTTCGGCATCGTAAGCATTCCCACAATGATCGTGTTCAACAAGGGAGAGGCCGCGGCTAAAAAAGTAGGCGCCGTGCCCCGGCACGTGATTGACGACCTGCTCAAGGAATTCATTTCCTGACGAGGCTCGCCGCCTTCCGCCTTGTTCTTCCGTTTTTTACCTGACAAACACCTCGTCTGAATTTTCCCTCCCGAAACTGGCCATACGCGTGGGGACAATGTGAAAGTCATCCCGCCCGTCCGTGTCGGTCGAGGCGCTGGAGCGGCACACGGACCGCGTGGCCGTGGAGCCGTCGGGATTGACAGCGTCCTCCGGCGCCGCTTGCGTTCCGCTGACGAGCCAGGCGCGGGCGGCGCTGATCTCATCCGCCTGTTCCCGTAAATCGTAGCTGCCGAATCCGCGCCAGGCCGTATCCGAGTCCGAGGTGCGCGTACTGTAGAGGACCGCATCCAGGAGTCTTCCGTCCGGGCTGGCGTACAGCGTGAGGGCGCCGTTATTACCGGACAGACCCGCGCCGTCCCGTACCCAGAAATCGCGCGCGGCGGGCGAGGCGTCACGTCCGCCGGAAGAGTCGGGACGGTCGGTCTCGTCGATTTCTTCCGGCAGCCCCTCGGGTTTGGCGTGCAGGAGAATGAAGTCGCCGGCGGCCACGGTCAGCGGGGGAAAGACAAAACGGAACGCGAATAGAGCGGCGCTGCCGTGGCAGAAGGTTACGCCGCCCAGGTTGCCGCCCTCGATGACTTTGAGTTCCACTAGATCGGGGTGCGTGGACGATCCGCGCGTGGTAAACTCATTGATGAGCAGGCGGGGCGGGGAGGGGTTGAAGCCGTAGAAGCGGGCCAGCAGCCACAGGCCGTTGCCGGCCGCGTCCCGCACCGCCAGCCGGAGGCTGTATTCCCGACCCGCCGCTTGGTCACCGTTCAGGGTGACGGTCACCATTCTGCCGTCGACCGTCACGTCCCGGCAGGAAAGTTCCGGGGTTACCTGACATGACGCGGCCTCCACCCGGGGGGTTTCGTCAAAAGTCAGCTCCAGGGTCCGTGGGCCGGTGACGGCCAGTGAATCCAGTACCGGCGGTATGAGATCGATCTCGCCATCCGTCTTCCCCGTCTCCGGGGGCGTGCAGGACAATATGGCCAAAATGAGCGCGGGCAGAAATAAAAAAGCCTTGATCATGACATACTCCTTCCATTTTTTAGGGGTTCATTCTCTACGTACGGCGGATCGTCGTCGGCGCTTGGTTTTTTTGGAAAATCACCGGCCCGGTCCGCCGGGTCTGGTGTATTGAACGGATCGTTGTATTCATACTATAGTAAGATGTCTCCGTCACAGACGGTGGCGGGGCAACGGAAAGAGGATAATGATGTGCGGAATCATCGGCTACGCCGGCCCGCGGAAAGCGGCGGAAATTCTTCTGGAGGGCCTGAAACGACTCGAGTACCGCGGGTATGATTCGGCCGGGATCGCCGTGCAGAACAACGGTCTCACGGTCCTTAAAAAGGCGGGTAAAATCAAGGACCTGCGGGAGATTGTGCCGGACGACCTGGAGGGCACGTGCGGCATCGGCCATACGCGCTGGGCCACCCACGGCGGCGTCACGGACGCCAACGCCCACCCGCATGCGGACGAAACGGGGAAACTCGCCATCGTGCACAACGGCATCATAGAGAACTACCTGGCGCTCAAACAGCGGCTGGAGGGGGAGGGCGTTGCCTTCTCCACCGAAACCGACTCGGAAGTGATCGTCCACCTCATCGCCCGCAATTACTCGGGCGACCTGGAGGCCGCGGTGCGCAAAGCCCTGCCCCTGCTCAAGGGCACCTACGGCATCCTCTGCCTGCATGCCGACCATCCGCACCTGATCATCGGCGCGCGTAACGGGTCGCCCCTGGTGGTGGGCGTGGGCGAGGACGAGATGTTCCTGGCCTCGGACGTGACCGCGGTGTTGGCCCATACCAAGCAGGTGGTCTACATGGAGGACGGCGAGGTGGCGGTGCTCTCCGACAATGATTTCCATATCACCGACCTGCGTGAGCGTACCATTTCCAAGACCATCGACAAGATCAGCTGGGAACTGGAGGAGATCGAGAAGGGTAAGTTCACCCACTTCATGGAGAAGGAGATCTACGAACAGCCCGAGGCGATCAGGCGCGCTTTCGGCGGCCGGCTCGATCCATCCCAGGCCACGGCCCACCTGGGCGGACTCAACCTCAATTCATCGCAACTCCTTGAGATCGAGCGTGTCCGCATCATCGCCGCGGGCACCTCATACTACGCGGGGCAGGTTGCCTCGCACCGGATCGAGCAGGTGGCGCGCATCCCCT
>CAYQRT010000049.1:0-13652 GCA_964419695.1 uncultured Spirochaetaceae bacterium
CTGTTTTCCCTCTACCTTTTCAACAATATGTCCTGGTTGATATTGACGCGTGACGGCCGTTATATACGTCAGGGAGACGTGGCGGCGTTCGTCAAAGTGTACGAGGGAGGACCGGAACCCCGCGGCCTGCCCGAGCAGTACCAGCTCAAGGTGACGGGCGTTATGAATGCGAAGGATTCGCCTTGACCCGTTTGACCGCCGCCTGCACCGCTTTTTTCACCTTGGACATATAACTGTCATTCCGCTCCTTGGCCTGTGCGTACAACTTTCCCAAAAGCGAAACGCGGTAGGAGGCCGGCGCCTGGTTGAGGGCGAACGTGGCCATGTCCAGGATGCACTCCTCGCACGTGCAGATGGAGGGATCCGCGTTGACGGCTTCTTCCAGAAACTGAATGACAAATCGTTCCGTCTCGTTTTCGAGATCCTTGAATTCATAATCATCCTTGAACGCCATCATGCCCTCCTGCCACGGTTAAAGCATAGCGATGGATGGATAAAAATCAAGTCAATTCGACACAAGTTATTCCGCGTCAGGCCTGCGCTTTTTCGCGGGATAATTGTTCAAACCGGGTGAATTCGGGCAGGAAGGCTATCTTCAGCGTGCCCACCGGGCCATTACGCTGCTTGGCGATGATCAATTCCGTTTCGACTTCGTTGGTCGATTCATCGGCGAACTTGTCGCTCTGCCGCTCCCGGTGCAGAAAGATTACCACGTCGGCGTCCTGCTCGATCGAGCCTGATTCGCGGAGATCGGCCAGGGAGGGGCGCTTTCCCTCGGTTTCCCGCTTCACCTGGGAGAGCGCCACCACCGGGATGTCCAGTTCGCGCGCCAAGGCCTTGAGTGAGCGGGAAATCTCCGCTATCTGTTCGTGACGGGGTATTTCCATGCTTTCGGCCTGAATGAGCGTCAGGTAATCGACAAATATAACCTGAATGTTGTGCTGGAATTTCATACGGCGGGCCAGGGCCCGCAGGTCGAGTAATTTTAGATTGGGCGAATCTTCAATATAGAGTTCGGCCTCGTAGATCTTGCCCGCCGCCTCGGTAATGGCGTGGAAGTCGGCGGGACGCAGCAGGCCGCTCCGCAGTTTACGCGAGCTCAGGCGGGCCTCGCTGGAGAGGAGTCGCTGGATGAGCGCCAGGCCGGACATTTCCAGCGTGAAAAAACCCACCGGTTTGCGCTGGATCATGGAGATGTTGGCCGCCATGGAAAGAGCCAGGGCCGTTTTGCCGACCGAGGGGCGCGCGCCGATGACGATAAACTCCGATTTCTGGAAGCCGCTCGTCAACTCGTCAAGCGCGTCGAACCCCGAGGGAATCCCGGTATAGCTTTCCTTGCGGTGGTAGCCGCGCTCGATGGCCTCAATGGTCTTGGGGACCAGGTCGCGGGCCGCGTAATAGGAACCGCTGCTTTGTTTATCGGAAAGTTCGAAAATTCCCTGTTCCGTCTCTTCGATAAGCAGGCGGACGTTGAGCGAATCCTCGTGCGATTTGGCGATTACGCCGGAGGCAATGCGCGCCAAGCGGCGGCGGATGGAGCATTCCTGGACGATTTTGGCGTAGTATTCGACGTTGGCGCTCGTGGGGACCTTGGAGGTAAGCGAGGTGATGTACGCCACACCGCCCGCCCCCTCCAGGGCGTTGCGATTTTTAAGCTCTTCGGTCAGGGTGATCAGATCGACCGCTTCTCCCCGATTGAACAGGTCGAGAACCGCCTGATAGACTTTTTTGTGGGCCCCTTTGTAAAAATCGTCGGGACGCAGGAACCGGATGACGGTGGTGACCGCTTCCGGTTCGATAAGCATGGCCCCCAGTGTCGCCTGTTCCGCCTCATCATGGTGGGGCGGAATTTTGTCTTTCAATTCGAACTCGGCCATGGAGGGGCGGCTCCTGCTTCCGGCGTGGTGATGCGGCGGTATAATCTCCTGCTAGTCGGTCTCTTCCGTGACTGCGGCCGTCTCGTCTGCGGCCGTTTCAGCAACGGTGGTTTCGGTCGTCTCGGACGCTTCGGCGGCGGTCGATTCTTCCGCAGGGGCCTCCGCGGCGGGGGACTCGATCGCGGTTTCTTCGGTTTCGGCCTCAACCGCCCGCTTGCCCCGCCCCTTGCCGCGCTCGCTGCGGGCGGCTTTGGCTGCTTTCTCTTCCGGGGAAGGCTCCAGCGCCTTGACGGAAACTTGCAACACCGCTTCCTCGTCGCCATAGAGTTTCACCTTGATGGAATACTCGCCGACCATCTTCAAATGGTGGTCAGGCACTTCAATCCGTTTGCGATCGACCGTATACCCGCGTTTCTGCAATTCTTCAGCGATCTGGCCATTGGTGATGGATCCGAATAATTTTCCGTTTTCGCCGGCCTGCAGGGAAAAGACGATCTCCTCTTGCTGGATTTGCTCCTTCATACCCTGAGCCTGGACGCGCTTCTCTTCTTTATGCTTTTCGATCTTTCGCTTTTTCTGATTGAGAATCGTCAGGTAGTGGCTGGTATAGGGAACCGCCAGTTTCTTGGGATAAAGGTAATTGCGGGCGTAGCCGGGAGCCACGTCGCAAATGTCACCCTCTTCACCAAGATTACTGACGTCCTTGTTCATGATAATTTTGACCTTGTTTGCCATATGAAATACTCCTCACAGTAGACGTTTCTATCGGTGCCGGCGGCAGTCCCCGTTTCAGCCCTGCTGACTGACGTAGGGAAGAATGGCGATGGCCCGGGCCCGCTTGATGGCCTGAGAGATCTTCCGCTGGTGTTTGGCGCAGGCGCCGGTGATGCGACGGGGCAGGATCTTCCCCCGGTCGGAAACATACTTCCTCAAGGCCATCGAGTCCTTGTAGTCTATTTTCATCTTGCCGATGCAGACTTTGCAGACCTTTTTTTTGAAGAAACCGCGTCCGCGGCCCCGGGGAAATCGGCTTTCGCCTTCCCGGTCCTTATCACGATTATCCTTGTCCCTATCTTCCCGTTTCATGATTTGATCCTCAGCCATTGTATATTCCTCCTCGACTGTAACTCGTCATAGAGCGCCGTCCGCTCAAGACGCACGCGGCGGCCGTATAAGGCGGCCTAAAAGGGAATGTCATCCTCGAAATTGTCACGGGGAACTTCCCCGCCGGATGACTGCCCTTCTCCGCCGGACCGGGCGCCGCCCGTCCGTTCGCCGGTTTTGCCGCCCAAGAGTTGGACGTTATTGGCGATAATTTCGACTTTGCTTCTCGGTTGACCGTCCTGTTCCCATTTGTTTTGGCGTAATTCGCCTTCGACGCCGATCTGTTTGCCCTTGACCAGGTACTGGTTGATGGCCTCACCCATCTTTCCCCAGATGGTGACGTCGAAGAAGCTGGCTTCTTCGGTCCACTGGTCGTCAACCTTCCGTCTCCGGTTCACGGCGATGGATATTTTGCAGATTGCCGTTCCGGTATTGGTATACTTGAGTTCGGCGTCCCGGGTTAACCTTCCGATCAACACCACATGATTGACATCCGCCATTTTTTACCTCCCGTGCGCCAGGTCAGACCTTGACGCGAATGAAGAGATGCTTAAGAATTTCAGATTTGATCTTGAGGGCCTTCTCGATGGCCTGCAGGCTTTGCGGGGGCGCTTCCAGTTCAAAAAGGAAGTAACGGCCCCGTTTGTTCTTCCTGATGGGGTAACTCAGTTCAAGCTCACCCTTGTTCTCTTCTTTAAGAATTTTGACGCCGTTGGTTTCGAATTCTTTTTTCAACGCCGCCGTGCCCTTTTCGCACAACTCTGCGTTGGGATTAAGTATAAACGTTGCCTCGTACTTATACATGTATCCTCCTCATGGTCTTCTGATCCGGAGTGCGTGGTACCGCGAGACGGGACGCCCGCCTCCGAATAAAGAGGCATGAGTACCATACCTGTTATCGTTGTAAAAGTCAAGCGAAACGTCGGGTGGAAACGGGACGGACCCCGCCGCTGACCGGGCGTTCGAATACACCGTCATGTCCTTCCCCACCCGGCTGGAACCAGGGAAATGATTTTTTCCGGTACAATTAAGCCGCTGTCCTTTTTCTACCGATAGGTATAACAGGTTCCTATGGTCAATATCATCCACTATGAAGAAGATATTTTTTATCTTACCCACACCGTAAAAAGGCTTTACGACGGGCTGAAACTCGAGTTGGACGCCTCATTGTTCCTCAATAAGGTTTTGGAGGATGCGGCGTTTGTGTCACGGTCGATTGAATTTTTCCTGGAATCGTTGCGTTCCGGACGACTTAAGGTCAATCGACTGGCCCACCTGAAAAACGTATACAAACTCAACAAATTGTTCATCGAGATGCTCAATGCCGTGTTGACCGAACAAGCGGCCTTCGCTCCCCAGCTCAAGCACCACTTCCCCCATCTGACGACACTCCGGGACAGGCATACCAGCCACGAGGAAGCGCTGACTTCCATGTTCACCAAAGGAAAACACCCGGAAGCCCAGGAAAGCGATATACTGTCGGAAGAAGAATACCGCATTCTTTTTTCCCAGAACGACGAACCATGATCCGGTAACATCCCCTGCGGCATCTTCTGTCACCATTGGTAATCCATGCCCGATTTTCGCCACGCCTGATGTAGAGGGTGAAAGCGATTATTTTCGTCAGGTGTCGGCCGGAAAATAATTGCTTTTATCGTCTGGATATACTATAAATAATGCAGAAAACATGCCTAGAGTACCTTCGAAATTTCAACGCTTGATCGTCAACTCATTGTCCCAATCCATGCCCATACAGACCATGGTGCGTATCATGAAAATGCTCAACAATTCCTACGACCTTTACGAACGCACCGGCTTTCCCCCCACCATCCCCATCCCCTCCATAGACGCCGCCCGGCAAATCACGCGCGATATCATCGCCGATGGCCTTCTCGTTGACTTCGTCAAGGCCCTGGTGGAGGTGAATACCGACGGTATCATGGGGAAAAAAATAAGCATCCGCTTCCTTTCCCAAATTATCAAGGAACTGGAAACCCTGGGCTACGTATACGACGAGGCGGATCGTGATTTCAAGGAGAAGAGCGACGGGCGGAAAACCGCTCATTGGGGCGTCCTCCTGGAGGGCAAGACATACGATCTCACTTTTGTCATGATCGATATCGTCCGCAACACTGAATTGGTGAGGAAATACGACCAGGCGGTTATTGCGGAGATCTACGGTACGGTCCGGGACATGTTCGTCAAGGTCATCGAAAAAAGGAACGGGCGCGTCTGGGTGTGGGAGGGTGACGGAGGATTGGCGGCGTTTTATTTTAACGATAAAAACGTCCAGGCGGTGCTGTGCGGGGTCGACCTGCTCCTGGAATTGTTCTTCTACAACCTCCTCTCATCTCCCCTCAAGGAGGGGCTCAAGGTTCGGATCGCGGTGCATACCGGCCCCTGCCAGCTGGCCGCCCATATCGAAAAAACGGAGAGCGACACCCTGCACACGCTCAAACTCCTGAGCGACGAGTTTACGATACCCGACAGCATGACCATCTCTCCCAGCGTCTATTCGGACATGGGCAGCAAATTAGAATTGTTCTTCAAACCGGTCACGTTGAAAACCGGCAAATATCTTTACCGGTACCAAATGGAATGGGAGGACTGAATGGACGTCCTGTTCGTCTCCGATTCCACCAGCCTGAAGTCGGTTCTGGCACAGCGTCATTGCGACGTCATCCCGTCGGTGGCGGCGGCCAAGACAATCCGCAAACTGCAGGTGGCTACGATAGTCTACGTGGATCCAGGCAGCCCGAAAATCAGCCTGGACGCGATGGTGAGCCTGGCCGCCAGGAATCAGAACGTGCTTCTGGGCGTCATCGATCCCAAATCCAAGGTGAAGAACGTCATGCCGCTGGTCCACAAGGGACTGGCGGATTACATCGGCGCGGCCGACATTCCCCGCGACCTGAACCTCAGGCACTTCAAGGCTGTCGAAACGTACATCAAGAAATACAGGCTCGAATCGTCGTTGTTATCCCGCGAACAGCAGCTGCGGCAGGTCAACGGTTCGGGCTACATACCGGTCACGCACGGGTGGAAAGAGGTGCAGGCCGGCAGGGAGTATTCGTTTACCATCATGTTCATTGAGATGGATGACCGGGAGGAGATGGAAAACAGGTACGGGGTGAAGAATCTCTCCAAAGCCCTGGCGGTGTTTCGCGCGTATATCGAAAGGCACGTCAACGCCTTCGGGGGCAGGATCTGGCTGTGGTCGAATTTCGGCGGGCTGGCCCTCTTCCCCTTCAACGGCACTGACTGCAATGCCGTCATGTGCGCGTTCCGCATCTGCGTGGGGAAATATTTGCATGACGCCGAAGAGTCCCATTTTCCCAATTTCATCTCCTTTCGCATCGCCCTCCATTTGGGCAATCTTTTTTACCAGGAAAAGAGCAAGGGCGAAGTGATCGCCGATTCGCTTAATTCGGTCTTTCACCTCGGTCAGAAGTTCGCCGAACCCGGCCGGTGCTACCTGACCGAGGACATATTTAAATTCTGTCCCGCCACGTTGAAACCGTATTTTCTTCAGACCAATTCGTATGAGAATAGGATAATCTACCGCATGAAAAATCTGGTATTCTAACAGGCTGTTGCCAAGGGACCATTTTTTCAACAGCCTGCCGAAAACCGCCCGGCGGCCGCCCGCTCATCGCGTTGCACAGGGAGACGTCTCCTGATAGAATGACACTCTGGGTTTACGGCATATCGGTCGTCGCCCGCCCGCCGCCCGGAAGCGCGGCGGGCTACATCTGTTTCCCCGGGGAACCGCGCACGCATGAAGATTACATCGATTAAGTGGCTGATCGGCGTTTTCGCCACCCTGGCCCTGTTTACCGTCATGTTTCTATTCGTGTTGAGTTTCTGGCTCCCCCAGCGCGGTCCTGAATTTCTCATTTATGCCGCCTGCGGCCTGGTGTTCATCGGTATGTTGTTCGTTATCGTCCATTTCCTGGAACGGAAGAATGACGCCTACCAGTACTCCCTGGCGCACCTGCACCGCTACCTTTCCTTTGTCATCAGAATTTTTCTTTCGGTACTCGGCATAGCGGCGCTGCTGGCATCGTTCGTCTTTTTCCTGGTGCTGTCACAAAAGGAGTATTTTATAAACTGCGGCTGCTTTATCGCCTTTGTAATGATCATCATCCTCATCGAGTTGTTTATTCGCATTCTGCTTCCATTGGCGGGCGTCGATCAGAACGTCTAGCCGGCTTGGTTGAGTTTTTACAGGGTGTAGTCCAACGACAGGCCCCCCTCAAACGTCGGCGTCAAGGGGAAAGCGGTCTTCCAGGTCCCGTGTATACGGAACCGGTAAATCCCCCGGGCCAACACCATCTCCTGAATCAAGCGCCCCTCACCGCTCTCAACGTCATATTCCACTGAAGCGGACAAGTGGAGGCGTGAGAACGAAAGCGCGTATTCCACCCGGAGGGTATCCGTGCGTTTGCGGGTGAGATCGGAACACGTATAGCGCAGGCGCAGGCGGTGGACGGTGGAAAGCCGGCCATCAATCTCCGCTTTAACGCCCAGAGTTTCGATTTCGGAAACGGCGCAGGTGCCCGTAATGATCAACCACATAGCCAGGGGATTGAACGACAGCAGCCGGAACGCCGCCAGGGCTTTCCCATCCGCCGTGTGGACTACCTCGCCCACCCCGTCATGCACATCCCGTTTCCTCAGGTAGCGGAGCGTGGCGGTCAACCGCATATCCGGCGATTTCCGCGAAGCGGCGCTGACGGCGCAGACGATTTCCTCATCGGGATACCCGCCGGACAGGGTGAGATACTCTGGAGAGCATCCCCCGGCCATCAGGGCGAGTGACAGGTGAGGAAAGTCATACGAGCCCATCAAGAGGAAGAAGCCGCCTGGTAGCATTTCCGTACCGGCGGCCAAGCCCCCGGTCACGGTGGCGGCGAAAGGCGGCACCGTGAAACGGGCCCGGGCCGCTCCGTGATACACTTCTCCGCCGGGGCGGATGGTCCCGTCAAAAAGCCATTCGTCCGGAAGTCCGGCCGGCGACCAGTATTGTCCGATCAGAAGCCCGTCCAGAGCCAGCCAGGGTGCGGGCGTGGCCCCCATCTGGAGACCCGTCTGTTCCAGCCGGCCGTTCTTCTGCATGATATACGCAGTCACCGCATCCGGGACCAGGTGGGCGGCCACGGTCAGGCGCGAATGGCCCGACAGCGAAGTGTTGATGCGAAATCCGGTGGGTTCGCGCCAGGTGATGCTGGTGGGCAGATAGCCGAGGGGATTATCGCAGATGCGCAGGAGTCCGGTTCGGTAGAGGCTGCCGATTGAGAACAAAGGACATTGAAAGGCCTGCGCCACGACGCGTCCGTCGGAAGCCAGGAGAAATGCATCAGCTTCATTATGGCGGACCAGGCAGCGTAAAAGATAACCGCCGTCTTCCGCCATGTCGGAATCAATGTGGGTAAATCCCGGGTCGCTTTCGTCGGCGCGTACCGGCAGCGGAAGGCACCCGAGCACCACCATGAGAAAAAAACATGTGGATTTCATCATGTGTATATGTAGTGCAAATTCCAGGCCAGGCGGCGCAAGGGATAGAGGGTGTGATTTACCTTTATTTACAATTGGAAAGATTTTTTAACTAGGGGGGAGTGACGATTATCGATTGCAAGGCTGGATGAGCCGCCAGTTCGTCCCGCAGCGCGTTTTCACGGATGATATTCCGATAGTCCTTTTTCTGGAACGAATAGGTGAAACGGGTGTGCACGTCATAACTCCCCTCCAGTAAAGCCACGGTATCCTCGGTCATCACCATCTCTTCGTCCGTGGGAATGACGAAAATCCTGATGGGCGAATCCGGGCGGGATATCTCCGTTTCGGCATTGCGGGTGCATGAGAGTTCATTTTTGGCGGGATCAACGACGATGCCCAAATGTTCCAGTCCCTCCAGGCAGAGGCCGCGGATGGGCTGATTCATCTCGCCGACGCCGGCCGTAAACACGACCGCGTCCACCCGGCCCAGAGCCGCGGCATAGGCGCCGATGTATTTTTTCAGCCGATATGACTCAATCTCCATGGCAAGTCGTGCTTGCGTATCGCCCGACCGGGCGGCAGAGACGATGTCACGCCGGTCGGTAAAGCGTTCGGTAATGCCGAGCACGCCGCTCTTTTTGTTGAGCGTGCTTTCCATCTCAGCCGGCGTCATGTTGGTTTTCTGCATGATAAAGAAGGGAATGGCCGGATCAATGTCGCCGCAGCGGGTGCCCATCACCAGACCTTCCAGAGGGGTGAGACCCATGGAGGTGTCCACCGATACTCCTCCGGCCACGGCATTGGCGCTGACGCCGTTGCCGATGTGCATGATGATGAGATTGGTCTCTTCCGGTTTACGGCCCAGCAGGACCGAGGCCCGTTTGGCCACGTACAGGAAGGAAGTGCCGTGAAACCCGTATTTTCTGACCCGGTAGGAGCGGTACCATTCGTAGGGAAGCGCGTAGGTGTAGGCATGGGCCGGCATGGTCTGGTGCCAGGCGGTGTCCATGACCGCGCAGTGGGGCACGGCGGGAAGCACGGCGCGGGCGGCCTCAATGCCTGTAATGTTGGCGGGATTGTGCAGGGGACTTAAGTCGCACACGCTGCGGAACGTGTCCAGCACCGCGTCATCGATGATGGTTGATTTGGAAAAACGGTCCGCGCCGTGGACGACCCGGTGCCCCACCGCCTTGATGACCGTTATGTCTTTGATGGCCCCGTGTTCGGGATCGAGCAGGTAGCGCGTGACCAGGGCGATGGCTTCCCGGTGGGTGGGACAGGGATGCTCCTGGCGGATCTCCGGTTTCCCGGACGTCTCGTGCTTGATGAAGGATTGGTTCGTCGTCACCCGTTCCACGATGCCGCGGGCCAGAACGGCGCGCCGTTCCCAGTCAAACAGCTGGTATTTGACCGATGAACTGCCGCAGTTGAGCGTGAGGATGATCATGAACGCCTCCGATTATTTTTGGTCCAGTAATTTGGTGATGATGTCCCGGTTGTCCAGGAGCGGACTGAGTGATTGGTTGAAACAGAGCCGGTAGATGGCCTTGGCGAACAGCCGCGAGACATTGGCGGATATATACCATTCGCGGGAGCGCACCTCCTCCGTATGATAGACCGCGTTGGTGCCGATGATCCTGTAGAAAAGGCCGTCCCGGTACGCCTGGTCGAAATATTCCACGGCTTTTCCCGTGAAAAATGGCAGGCTGACCGCGCAGATAATTTTACCCGCCCCCTGCTCCTTCAGGGATTTAAGCGCCACCATCATCGTGCCGCCGCTGCCCAAAAGGTCGTCTCCCATGAAGACGGTTTTCCCGGCCACCGATCCGAGCAGGTTGACCTTGGCGATATTATGATTGGCGGCGTCGTGTGTCAGTTTGGAATAGTCGCGCTCCTTGTAGAGTATGGCCAGGGGGCGGTTGAGGGCGGTGGCGTAGAATTTGTTCCGTTCCACGGACCCGGTGTCCGGGGAGACGATGACCAGGTTATCATCCTTGAGGTCGATAATTGACGACAGCGAACGGAGGATCTGGTACGAGGCGTGCAGGTTCTCCAGGCGAACGCGGTTGAAGCAGTTTTCAATTTCACGGGAATGGATGTCCAGGGTGATGATGCGGGCCACCCCCAGGTATTCCAGGATCTGGCCGACACGGGCGGCGGTGAGCCCCTCCCTCCCCTTCTTTTTATGCTGCCGGGAATACGGGTAGGAAGGAATGACGATGGTCAACCGGCCGGCTCCCGCCTGGAGCACGGCATCGACCGTGGTCAGCAGGCAGAAAATGTGGTCATTGATGCTGAGCTGATGCGGGGTTGATGAACCGGAAAACGTCAGGGGATATTGATTGCTGACGTCCTGGATGATGTAGATGTCCTTACCGCGGATGGAACTCTCCACGGCGGTCTTGAATTCGCCATTGGCGAAACGGGTGAAACCGACCTTCACCTGGAACTGATCGCGGGATACGCTTATTTTGCCGTTCAGTCCCACGGTCTCGTGGATGTGCGCCAGGTCCCGTTGCAGAGCGGCCTGCTTGAGGAGGGCCTTCTCGTCCTGTCCGTATTTACGCGCCAAGGACCTGACTTGGACGTTCGCCTTCTTCATGGCGATGGACTGCAGGTGAGTGATGATCTCCTCTGCAAACTGGGTGCCGCCGGGGCAGGCGCAAATGCCTATGTCCTGAAGGTTGAATTTACTCATGGTGTCTTCACTGCTCGATTACGCGCCTGCCGCAAGCTTTTTACGCTTTCAGAACGCAGGCTGCTGCTTTTGAGACTTGTCGAAATCATCTGAATGCGCAGACGGGCCGGTTTTGGATGGATACACAAACTGACGCCCATCCAAGTATACCACGTCGATTTTACCCGAGTCAAGAAGAGCGGGTTGTATGTGAAAATTCATTTTTTTCCTTCGCATTGACAAAAAAAATGGCATGGTATAGTCTATTCATTCTTTTTTAGCAGAATAAACCAAGCGAGGACTATTGTGGAAACGGATGCCAAAGCTATTCTTGAAAAAATCGCCTCCACGCCCGTGCCGCACGTGAAGAAATGCGCCATCGCCTTTTCCGGCGGTTTGGACAGCACGCTGGGGATCGAGTTGCTGCGCCGCGTTTACAAGGTTGAAGAAATCGTCGCTATCAATATCGACGTGGGCCAGGGAGAGGAAGAAATCACCATGGGCCGCGACCGGGCCCTCCAGTTGAAACTGAAGCCCGTCATTATAGACGCCCGGGAAGAATTCACCAAGGTATGGCTGAAAAAGGCCATCTGGGCCAATTCGGATTACAACGGGTATCCCGTTTCCACTTCCATGACCCGGCAATTGATCGCCCGTATCGTGGCGGAAAAAGCCCGGGATCTGGGGTGCGACAGCATCCTGGAAGGATCCACCGGACGCGGCAACGACCAATACCGCATGCATAATGTCTTTAAATATTTCGCTCCCGAGCTGGAAGTGCTGGTGCCCGTGCGCGACTTCGACCTGACCCGCGGCCAGGAGCTGGAGCTCTGCCGAGCCTGGGGCGTACCGGTGGATGAGTTTATCGTGGGCGGTGACGATAAAACCATGTGGTGCCGCTCCATCGCCTCCGGCGCCGTGGATCTGAACCAGGAAATTCCCGACGACATCTGGATGTGGTATATTCCACCTGAGAAGGCGGCAGACAAACCGGAACTGCTCGAACTCGCCTTTGAACGGGGCGCGCTCGTGGCGGTCAACGGCAAAAAAATGGGACTGGAGGAAAGCATCCCTCTGGTGAATGAGATCGCCGGACGCAACGGCATCGGCCTGATCGACGTGTTCGAGGACGGCATCATGGATTTGAAAAGCCGCGAGATATACGAAGCACCGGCGGCCCAGGCCATCCTGTTCGTCAAGCGCGATCTGGAAGGAGCCTGCCTTACCAAGGAAGAGCGCCAGTTTAAGAAGATGATAGAAGCCAAATGGGCGTATATGGTCTATCACGGCGAATGGTTTCATCCTCTGAAGGAGAACCTGGACGCATTCATCGAACAATGCCAGAAGATGGTCACCGGCGTCACCAAGATCAAGCTATACAAAGGCAGCATGACCATCATAGAGCGCAATCGACCGGATACCTCGTTGTTCTATCCAGAAATCAGGTCAATCAAATCGGCCGGGTTCGACCAGCGCTGGTGCGCCAACGCCGCCAAAATCAGGGGGCTACCCTTCGAGATTCTGGCCAAGCGACAGGCCAAAATCGGCAAAGGGTAAGCATCCGTGGCCAAACTCTGGCAGAAGAACTACAATCTGGACGCATTGGTGGAAAGCTTCACCGTGGGAGAAGACTATCTGCTGGACACGTACCTGGTGGCGGCCGATTGCGTGGCCTCCACGGCCCACGCCGTTATGCTCGGGTCCATCAAGATTCTCAGTGATAATGAGGTCGGCCGGCTGAAGGACGAACTCAAACTTATCATAGAACAATCTGAGCAGGGTAAATTTGCGATCAGTCAGGCGGATGAAGACTGCCATACTGCTATCGAAAATCATCTGACCCAAACCCTGGGTGATGCGGGTAAGAAGATCCACACAGCGCGCTCCCGCAATGATCAGGTGATCGCGGCCGTGCGCCTGTACACCCGGGATTTTCTGCTCGATTTTCAGGAAAGCATCCACGCGCTGGTGAAAGCCCTTCTGGGCCTGGCGGAGCAGCACGCGCTGACGCCCATGCCCGGGCGCACGCACATGCAGATCGCCATGCCTTCCTCGGTCGGCCTCTGGGCCGGCGCCTATGCCGAGGAACTGCTGGATGACTGCCGGTTGCTCGAAACCGCCTACGCCTTGAACGACATGTGCCCGTTGGGCTCGGCCGCCAGCTACGGAGTGCCCCTGCCCATCAACCGCGAGTTGGTGTCGGAACTCCTGGGATTCGCCAAGGTGCAGAACAATGTGCTGTATGTCAACAATGCCAGGGGAAAAATAGAATCGATCGTCCTGAATGCCGTGGAACAGGTAACCCTCAGTCTGAGCAAAATGGCGCAGGATCTTATTCTGTATTCAATGCCTGAATTCCGGTACTTTTCCATACCCGCGGAACTCTGCTCCGGTTCGAGCATCATGCCCCAGAAGAAAAATCCCTGCGGACTGGAGCTGATCCGGGCCAAGGCCGCCAGCGTCTCGGCCGCCGTCCAGGCGGTGAAGGCCATCAT
>CAYQRT010000050.1:0-13563 GCA_964419695.1 uncultured Spirochaetaceae bacterium
ACAGTCTTGTCTTTGCCGTAAAACACCGTGAACATCCGTGATTTGTCCGCTTTTTTTCCCGAATGCACGCCGCAGAAATCCACTTTGTCCGCCAGGGCCGTGGAGGGGATATTGACGGAAAACGTTTTTTGGTCCCGTATTCCGGCCAAGGTCAACCGCATGGTTCTGACGGCCACACAGATGAGGCGCGGTTCGGCGCAGGCGATGCCGCCCCAGGCGGCGGTCATGAAATTGGGCTTGCCTTCCACCAGAACGCCGATCAACAGGGCCGGCATGGGGAAAATCCAGGTTTGGGGGCCGAGGGCTTTTTTGGACATTGGTTCCTCCTTCATGATGACACAATCCGGTTTATCACTGAAGCCTATCATTAATCAGCGGTTCGCGCACCGCTTTCCACATCATTGTTGCAGCGCGATCCACCCGCCTTCTTCCGGATTTTTTCAATCACCGCGTAACACAGGATGCCGGCCGCGTTCACCAGACCCATGCCGATAAACCACAGGCGGTATCCCCCCGGCGCCGTTTTACCGAATGCGTCCACGATCCAACCGGATGATCCGCCCAGGTATCCGCCCACTCCCAGAGCCAGGGAAAGGACGATGCCGTAGATCAAACCGCGGGAACGGGCGGTGACGATGGAGGCCATGTAGGTTTCATTGGCCACCGTGGCCCCGCTCAAACCCACGCCGTAAAGCGCGAGGCCGGTCCAGGCCAACACGGGCGCGTTCAACCCCAGGCAGATGTGGCCCAGGGACGTCAGAGCGAAGGTCGCCACCACCACGGTCAGCGGTTTGAGTTTGTCACAGAGTTTCCCCGCCAGTGGCTGGACCACCAGTCCGGGCAGGTACGCCATGAGCTGGACCCAGTCGATGCCGATGCCTTGGGAAAATCCGTACTGCACCCAATAGGGCGTGATTTCAAAGTACCCCCAGTTGATCATGTCGCGGATCACGGTGGGCACGGCCAGAAAAACAATGACTATCGCCAGCAGCTTGCCGGTCATCCTGTTTTCCGGTCGTGCCTTCGGGGCGGACTGCCGCTCCAGGCGGGTGACGCCGCGCATGAACAAGAGGAAGACCCAGGCGTAGATGAAGGCCGCCGCGCCGGAGAGCAGAAACATGTTTTGGAAACCCACCAGTTCCTTGCCCAGGTGCGTGCCCAGGAGAGGCGCGGCCGTAAACCCGACCGCCGACCCGATGGAAAGAAAGCCGATGGCGTGACCGTGCTTGTCTTCGTGCAGGGCTGTCATGAGCGTATTGGCGGCGGGATGGTAGGTCCCGCCGCCCAGCCCCATGAGAAAAGCCAGCAGTACGAAGAGCCAGTAGGCGTCGGCCGGCACCAGGGCCATGGCCGCGGTGGCCGCGCTCATGAGAAGCATGCCGCCGAAGAGAATATGCTTCAGGTTGAACCGGCGCGCCAGAAGGCCGGTCAGAAAGTTGGCCAGGCCGTATCCGACGTAAGCGATGGTGAGCCGGGTGGTGACGTCGGCCACGTTTCCCAGACCGAAAAAACCCGCCATGAGCGGATACATGGGCTTGTAAAAAATGAGCAGGTAGTGATTGAATCCGTGGAGGATCGAACAGAGGATCAGGTTGAGTCGAAGCGTCTTGCGGTCCATGGTGGTTCAGGCCTCCAGCCGCCGTTCAGCCACGGGCCGATAGACGGCGCCCTCGCGCGTGAGCAGGGACTGATAAAGCACGCACCGCTTGAAGGCAAACGGATGAGAGGGAAGCGCCAGGTTTTTCAAGAAGGTCCGCTCTACGACGCCGTACTTGACGCGGCCCAGGGTCAGATGCGGGTGGTAGGGCCTTTTGTCGTCAGGAACGGCCAACCCCGCCCGTGTCAACGCTCCGGAAAGGATCTCCTGCAGGGAGATGATCGTCCGCCGGCCCTCACCAATGTCCGCAAACACGACACGGGGCGGACCGCCCGGGGGGAACGCGCCCACTCCGGAAAATCGCGCCTCTACGTCCGGCAACGCCGCCTCCGGAGAAAGCAGTACTTTTTTTAGTTCCTCCGCTTCCTGGTCGTCGCGTTCACCGAAAAAATGCAGGGTGATATGCCAGCCCTCGGCCCGCGGTACGGCCACACCCGGAAACCGTTCCTTAAGCATGGCGGTCACGGCACCCACATCCTCTACGAGTTCATCGGGAAGCGGCAAGGCGAAAAAAAGTCTCATGTGGTCATTTTTATCAAAAGGTCCCGACCGGCACAATCCATAACCGCCACCTCACTCCGGGCAGACACGCTTACAGGATCCCCTGGGACGCCTCAAGCGTATTGAGTTCGCGTTCAATGGCGTCCTGAACGGACACGTACAACAGGGTCTTGCATCCGTTCAGCGCCTGGGCGCTCAAACGCAACCGCAGGGATTCTTCCGGAGTCGACTGCAAGGATCGGGCGTAATAGGCTTTGGCGCCCGCGGAGAACTCCAGGGCACCGTCCCGGCGGCACGCGGCACAGGTATAACCAGGCCCGCGCCGGCCCAGCCAGGCGCTTTCGGAGTCCGCGATGGTCCGCCCGCAGAGGGCGCATTCCCCGCCCGCCGGATCGCCGCCCGTCACGTGCAGAAAACGCAGGATGAATTGCAGCACCAGGTAGATGACGTCCCCTTCCGCAGTCGTATCCAGCAGGCCGAGCACCTCACGCAGCAGAAGAAAAAGCGACCGCGCCGCCTCGCCCCCGCCGTGTGATTTTAAAAGTATTTCGGAAAAAAGGCTGGCCGCATAAAAGCGGGCCAGGCTTGTCCGCAGGCGGGGGTGCGCGTTCAGGCACTCGGCGTCCGTGATCTTCATACTCTCCTTGACCGGATCACGGTAGAGATAGAACCGTCCGCGTATGAACAGCTCGGTAAGCGATTTCAGTTTGCCCGCCGGCTTGAGCGCGCCGTGAGCCACGGCACTCAGGATGCCCCGTTCCCCGGTAAAAAGCGTCACTCGTTTATGTATCTCGCCGAACCGGTCGGTTAAAAGGACGATGCCTTCGACCGCAAAGGTGCGCAGCATGGCGATGAGCTTAGCCGCTCCGCCCGGTTTAGGCAAGGGACGGCGGGTATTACCCGGCGAACGCCTTGCCGCTCAAGACCGCCAAGGCCCGCATAACGCGCTCCGTCACCGTTTTCCCCAGGGCGAACAATAACCCGCGTTCCTCGTGCGTCAGGCCCGCACCGCTTTGCATGGCATCGGTGACGCGCGCCAGCTCCCCGGTGATATCCACCGTTTCTCCCACGCGCAGGATCATCTTCCCCAGCCACGGAATGCGGCGCCGCCCGGCGGCGCCGGGAAACTCAATGCCCACGGGCACCACCGCGGCCCCGGTGCGCAGGGCAATTTCACCCAGGCCGCGCCGTCCCCTCAAAAGCGTGCGAGGATTATTGTTCCGGGTGCCCTCGGGGAAAATGCCCAAACTGGCGCCCCGGCGATAACGCCGCACCGCCTCATCAATCGCGGAGGTCCCGGCCCGGCCGCGCGGCCGGCGTACACCGAACAATCCCCTGGGTTTGCTGTACACCCAGATCGGATCGATAAACCGCATGAGCCAGCCCACGTACGGGAATTCCCTGAACATCCAATGAATGAGAAAACTGATCTTCCTGCCCGTCAAGCGCATGAGCTGGCAGGGGACTATGATCGTCTCCGCGTAAATATTGTGATTGAAAGCGAATATGACCGGAGATACCAGACCCTTCAGGCGTTCCCCGCCTTCCACGGAAACCAAGCCGCCGGAAAGGAAAAGCACCGTTTTCAACAGCACCTGGGCCATGGGAAGCAGGCCTGCCACGTGAACGCGTTTCAGGTACGCCAGGCTCCGTCTCAACCCCATATCCTAACCCCCGTCTCTTCCCGAGTTTACCGCCGCGACTTCTTATATTGCGCTTGACTCCGCGCGCCGGCGGGATGATAATTAATACAAGGAATACCGCGTCGTATTCCCCTCATTATAAATTAAAATTGGAGGTATCCCATGGCAAGTTCACGAACGGTTAAAAGTGGAGGCAAAACAGCACCCCGTCAACCAGCCGCCCGCAACGCATCCGCCGGGCGTGTTTCCCGGTCCGCGGCTCCCGCGCCCCGATCGTTTTCCGTGGAACAACGAGCGTATGAAATCTTCACTCAACGAGCGGCCGCCGGCTCACCCGGTACGGAACTTTCCGACTGGCTGCAGGCTGAATCCGAGCTCCGTTCGGACGAGGAATAGCCTCTTCCTCGCTTGAAACGATCGCGGGCCGGCTGCGAGCTGCCGTTCCGCCTTCTCCCCCGCGCCGACTGGTCGTCAGGTCGACTCCAAGAGGTGTTTCAGTTCATCGGCCTTGGCCAGGGCCGTGGCCTTGTCCCGTGCTTCCAGCCGCATTCTCAAAAGCGGTTCTGTATTGCTTGGGCGCACGTTGAACCAGTAATCATCAAACGTCACGCTCACCCCGTCCAACTTGTCCACTTTTCCGCCGTTAAATTTCTGCTCTACCAGTGCCAGGGCTTTCTGTTTATCTTTGACCTTGACGTTCATCTCCGGCGCCTGGGCATACCGTGCCCGCAGGGGCTTGAGGAGTTCTGAAAGAGGTCGGCCATTCTTAGCCAGCATATCAAGCACCATGACCAGGGCGTAGGCCGCCGATTCGCTATAGTACTTTTCCGACACGCGGAAATAAACGTGTCCGGAGGTCTCCGCCCCGTAGAGCGCTCCACTTTCCACCATGCGATCGTAGAGAAAAGTATACCCCACGCGCGATACCACCGGTTTCCCGCCGGCTTCGCGTATGTATTCAGGCAGGGCCCGTGATGAGATAAGATCGTAGGCGATAGAGGCGCCGGGATGAGCCGCTAAAATCTCGCCGGCGATCAAGGCCGACATGAAATAATTCTCCACGGCTTCACCGGTATCGTCTATGAAAATTATCCGGTCACCGTCACCGTCAAGCACCGCGCCCAGCGGCGCACCGTTGTCCAGCACCGCCTGCCGCGCCTCGCGCCGGCTGTCTTCCTTGAGTGGATTGGGATCGTGGCCGGGGAAATTACCGTCCGGCCTGGTGTTGCGCAGCACCGCGTTCAGTCCCAAGCGTCGCACCAACGCCTCCAGGACCGGGCCGCCCGACCCGTTGGCCGTATCAATCACCACCGGCCGCGGCAGCGCGATGGTTTTCCTGTCCCCGGCCACGAACTCGATGTATTCGTCGATCATCTTTTTCTCCGCGCGGCGTCCGGTCTTCCCGTTCGCCCGTGCGGGCGGTTTTTGCATCAATTCCTCCACCCGCTGGAGGCCCTTGTCGTAGCTGATGCCTCCTCCCACCCGGTCGTAGAATTTGAATCCATGGTACTCCTTTGGGTTATGCGAGGCGGTGACCATAACCCCCGCGGCCGCCTTCTGTTGCAGCTGGTAAAAATGCATCTGGGGCGTACTGGCCAGTCCCAGATCGGTGACATCCACTCCCGCTTCCGTCAGTCCGTCCACAAGCCTCTGCGACAGTTCCCGTGAATGGAGCCGCGCGTCATGCGCCACCAGAACGGTTTCGGCACGGCTGTATGCGGCAAAGGCCCGGCCGAGCCGGTAGGCGAAATCGACCGTAATCTCCTTATCCCAGATTCCGCGAATGTCATAGGCGTGAAACGCACCCATACGTTCTCCTTCGTTCATTCAGTGTCATGACTCCGGCCATACTGATCGCGGGTCACCGATACTCCGTCGGTCGGGAGGGCCGGCAGCCAGGCCGTTTCCAAGAAAACTCATTCCATGAATTGATAAAATATCACCAGCGATCCCGAGCCGATTCTCACCACCTGATTGTCACGAATATTCTCGCTGGACACGTAGAGAAAGCGCACGCCCTTCTGCCGGAAGTTGTAGACGAACGTGACGCCATACTCCGGATAATCGTCGAAGATGAAGGTGATGACGCCGTCGTACGAATTGGCGAGGGAGGATCCCAGGTAGCGCGAAAAATTTATCGTGCCCCGACCGGCGGTGCCCGGGGGAATGATCGATTGCAGGGATTCAAAGCTGGTCCAGAGGAAGCGGCCGCCTGCTTCCAATCTGATCGTGCCGTATGAGGTGCTCTCCAGGCGGGATCCCTTGTCGGTAAAACGGGAAAGCATGTTCTGGTTGCGGCTCGTTTCGTTCCGGCTTATTTCCTCCATGTTCTTATCGATGAGCGCGAACGTGCGGTAGGCGTGGGTGCCGTTGAGCATATAGCCCACGTTTATCGTTTTGGAGGGAAAGATCTGCACGGTCAGGTCGGTGCCGCTGAACGCGTACGTATCACCCGTGATTTTCTTGATGGTGGAATATACGAATTCCCGGTTGGTGAAGTCCTCGTTATTGAGGATAATCCTGTTCTTCTCAGGCTGCGGCGTCAAGACGTAATTCTTGTCCAGATATTCCGCGTCAATCCGGCCGCTCTGCAGCATATCCGCCGTCTTTATCGGATACCAGACGTTTTTCAGGAATCGTTCCAGGGACGGATCGGCCTTGATCAATTCCTGCACTTTCTCATCCAGATTGGCGGCGCTTTCGATGGTTTTCAGATAATATCCGTACACATAGCCGCGCAGCCCGTCTTCAGTCAAAATATAGTACCAGTAATCCTCCAGCCGGTCTATTTTGGTTTTCTCCGCGTCGCGTCCTATGACTTTGGCCAGCCTGGCCGTGGCCAGTTTGCCGATCATGCCCGCCTGGGACGAGGTGTTCTCCCGTATGGGCAACCCGTCCGGACGGAGGGTGAAAACATAGAGATTGACATAGGGTTTGAACGACTCTTGGTACCGTTGGGCTTCGTTCACGTTCTCAAAAAATTCCAGCTGCCACATGGGTACCTGCACGAGCGCGCCGTGATACTCCACTTCATAGTAGTTGTCCACGCTGAAGATGGAGGTGACATTCACCAGCGTTCCCATGGAAAATGGCAGGTTTTCGTTTTTCCATACGAGCACGCCATAGCCGCGGTACACCGTACAGGAGGCGGTCGTCACCAGCAGGAATACAAGGATCGCCCGGACGGCCATGTGCAATGATGCGTGATGTTTATTCATACGTTAAGCCTGAAAGATATTATAGTGCAAAGTTTCCATTAGTCAACCGAAACGTCTGCGCCCCGTATCCCTTCCTTCTTGCACTACCGGCCTAAAATTGATACACTTTTTGGTGTCTCCGGCGCTTCACCCCCGGGTGAAACGTACGCGGTATTATGTTTACAAGGCGGTATAACGTGGCTGAATGTCGTCTCTGCGGAATTGACGTGACCGAGGATACCATCTGCGCCGAATGCAAAAACGAATTCGGCAAACGCAGCGTCCGGCAAATACTCTTCAGCGCGTCCGTAAAAACCAACCTGCTGCTGGTCGGCGCCTGCATCGTGATCTTCACCGTCTGCATCGGGTGTTTCCAGCTGTCGCACTATCTGGAAACGCAGAACCTCAAGGAAACCATGCTTTCCCCCAATCTGCAGCGCCCCCTGACCGCCGACACCACCCTGGCCGACGACCAGGCCGGTCCACACTACGATCTCATGCAAGAGACCGATCTTGTTCCGATTGACAATAAAAGCGATTATCTCAACTGGATGACCAAAAACACGGGCGAGGAAATCGGTTTCCTGGAACAACGCTGGGATCTTTCCCGCACCTACATCGATTCCGAGGAACTGGTGGGCGAACGGCTGATCCGGGCCTTCCTGCGCACGCCGCGCGAGCACTTCGTCCGCAGCGCCAACATCAAACGCGCCTATGACGATACCTGGCTGCCCATCGGCTATGGAGCCACCATCACCGATCCCGACGTGGTCAGCATGATGACCACGTCCCTGGACGTCAGACCCGATTCCAAAGTGCTTGAAATCGGTACCGGGTCCGGTTACCAGTCGGCCTTCCTCTCCCACCTCTCCAATTACGTATACACCATAGAAATCATCACTCCGCTGGCCATTGAAACCAACCAACTGTACAAGTCCCTGGAGGACCGGTATCCCATGTACCGCAACATCAAGCGGAAACTTGACGACGGTTTCTACGGCTGGGACCAGTATGCGCCGTTCGACCGCATCATCATCACCTGCGCCATCGACCACGTACCGCCTCCGCTTATCAAACAACTCTCGCCCAATGGCATCATCGTCGCGCCCCTGGGACCGCCGGGACGGCAGCAGATCATGAAACTCCAGAAGAAGATGGACGCCGACAATAAAATCACCATTACCCGGCGCGATGTTTATAACGGGCTGGGCGTCAAATTCATTCCCTTCACCAACCGGGACGGTGTCAGCCGTTATGACAAGTAATCGGCGGGACAGACCCGATAATTACCGATTTCAGCGTATTCTGTCGCTTTTGACCATGTTTTTTCCACTCGTATATTGACAAAAAAACCCGATTATTTTATGGTAAATTCATGGCAGTATGATGTTAAACGCAAGGCGGATCCGAATTCACGGGTCCTTGTGATATCGTGTTGCGCATAAAGTACGGATTCCCAGAAGAAGGCCATGAGCCCGTAGGGGCAGGCCTTCCTGAACAGGCCGCCATTTCACGCCATGGCAGGGCACGTGACGGGCTATCCGACGGGGGCAGGAGCAGCTACGTGAAGAAATTCTTCAAGACGATACGGCGTGCGCGTAAAACGGCGGTCATTTTTCTGGTGCGCCGGCGCAAGCGTTTTCGTATTTTGATAAAAGAACTCTTCCGTTCCACCTATCATGTCAAGTTAGTCCTGGCTTCCTCCCTGATGATAACGCTCTGCGTGGTGTTCGCCTTCGCCATCCTGACCAATGAGCGCTTCCCCTACGACTTAAAAGCCCTCTTCAGTTCCCAGGAATTCCTGTCCATCTCCGAAAAACCGTCCGACTCCTCCAGCTACATTGAAATGGGCTCGGGCCTACTTTCGTTCAACCGGTCCGATGACATCGAATACGTCATGCATACGGGCCAATCCCTGCCCGAAATTGCCTACTTGTACAACCTGGAAGTGGTGGAGCTCATGCTCTACAACAATATCTCAAGCCTTGAGGCCGTGGACAAAGAACGAAGCATCATCATCCCCTCGGCCCGCAACATCATCGCTTTTATGGACAAGGTCGACCGGGGGCTTCTCAACAACGCCATCGAGGCGTACAAGAAATCCGAAAACACCAAAAGCCTGCTGCCCAAAACCGTGAAGATTGCCTGCACCAAGCGATCGGACGGCCAGTCGATCACCGCCGTCTTTTCGGTGGTCACTGAAATCAAAGACAAGGGCGTGTACTACGAATGGGACTTGGGCGACGGCAAGAGATCATTCCGCAAGACCTTCAACTACACCTACAACACGCCGGGAACGTATATTGTCAATTTGAGCGTCAAAGACATTCACGGCAACCAGGTCCGCTCCCGCCCCATTTATCTTGACATTCCATACGCCACCAACATCTCGAATTCGGGCCAGCTCTTCATCACCGTGAACAACGTGGGCGACACGTTCTTCACGGACGGGGAAGTTTATTCAGTCTACGACGCCCTGGGCCGCATCAAGGAGCCCATCCAGTTCGTGAATAAGTCCGAGGGCCGTTGGTACTACCAGGCCCACGCCTCCGGTTACTACTCGCTTCAGGCGCGCACCTCACAGGGCACCAAGCGCATATTCCTGTTCATCAGCCCCTTCGATTCGGTCAACAACGACCGCTCCGACGTGGACTGGTACCGGACCCAGTTCAACACCGGCCTCTCCAACTGCGGGCCGGCCATCGCCTCCATGAGCATCGGCTGGGCCAAGGGCGAATACGTATCCGTGACGAGCATCCGCGACATGATCGGCTGGTCCGGGAACGGGTCCACCAGTTTCTTCGATATCAAGTCGGTGCTTGATTCATACAAGGTGTCCAACTCCCTGACCCAGGTCGCCTCGCCGAATGACATCTACAAAATCATCGATAAGGGCCAGATCGTGGGCGTGGTCTACAACTGCGGCAAAATTTCCTTCACCAGGGATCAGCCGCAATACGACCTGATCGGCAAATACTATCCGGACGCCGTGGGCCATTACAGCATCATCAAGGGGTATACCAAGGATAAGCGTTATTTCATCATCTACGATCCCCTGCCCTCCGACTGGGTCAACAACGGCCTGCGCTATGGTGACGCCGCGAGCATGATCGGACGGAACCGGTATTATCCGACCGATGAGCTTTTCCGCGCCATGTCGTCGGGCATGGTACTCGTCATCTACCGGTAAAACGCTTTAATCCTCCCGCTCTTTTTTTCTTGACCGCGCACCGGTAATTCCTTACCCTTTTTTTACGGGGAAAGCATGTCTGACGATGAAAGACAACGTATCGGCATCTCCAAAATAGCGCGGCAGAAGGTAATTGAGCGGTTGAAATCCGCCTATGCACGCGATCACCTGGAAGATGCGGATTTCGAGCACCGTCTGGACCTGGCCACCAATACCCGCCACCGTGAAATTCTCAAGGAACTGGTCGAGGATCTCCCGGAACAGCCCGGGTCGTCCGGGGATGTACCGCCGGACGCCTCCGATCATCCCGCCATAAACCGCGGCCGCGTTCGAAAAGAGGAAACATTGGTCGGTGTTCTCTCCGGGGTCACCCGCCGCGGCGATTGGCAGCCGGCCCGCCGCATCAGAGCGGTCATGTTCATGGGCGGCGTCGACCTGGATTTCTCCGAAACCACCATTCCTCCCGAAGGTGTGGACATAGACGTATTCTGCCTCATGGGAGGCCTCGATATCCGGGTTCCCGAGGGGATCAACGTGGAGGCCCGGCCCGTTTCCCTCCTGGGCGGCGTCGATACCCACGGACGGGGAGGCTACCTGGCGCAGGCCCCCACCATCCGCATCCGCGGTTTTGTCATGATGGGCGGAGTGGATATCAAACCTCCCCGTAAAAACTACCTGAAAAAATTCATTAAAAAAATGTTCTCCGACGAATAAGCCTCTTTTCTCCGCGCCGCCATCGCCTTTCCGTGCCTCCATCTTGACCGGACGACGCCTCTTCCATACATTTATACCACGCTATGAATATCGAGTTTCATTACTACATCATATATATGCTGGGCAAATACGCGGGGCTGGACGAGCTGGATTGTATAACCACCGCCTATTCATCCCAGTATGTGGACAACAACCTGGTGGGGCACGTTATCCGTATTGACGGGAGGGAGATCAAAACCATCCCTACCCACAACTACGGCTGGTGGAGCGACTGGTTCCCGCGTCACGTGTATGTCCCCTTCCATTTCTTTCCCGGCGACCTCACCTACTACGGCGCCCGCCGGCGGGACGGCCGTACCAACCGGCTCAACTGCACGCCGGGAGGGGCTTTCGTTACCGAACTCCTGACCAGGTCCCTGGCCACGCGAGATTTCCACCGGATCGGCATCGCCCTCCATACCTATGCCGATTCCTGGGCGCACCAGAATTTTTCCGGTGAAAACGACGACTGGAACGGCCTGGGGCAGGATCTGCCCGTGCCCAAGGTCGGACACGCCGAAGCGCTGAACCAACCTGACAAGATTACCGGCCGCTGGAAGGACGAACGGCTGGACGGGGAGTACGTGTTCATCGACAACCGGACGCGTTTCCTGGAAGCCGCCGCACATATTTATGGAATACTCTGTCGTTTCACGGGAAAAAATTCACAGGACTGGGAACGGGTCCGCGACCGGTTGAAAACGCTGATCGGACCCTACGATGAAATCGACGCACGTCAGGCCGACCGTATATCCGGATACATCCTTGAGGAAGAACTTCTGGAGTATAATAAATACGAATGGCTGCGGGAGGCGGTGGTCACCAACGGCAATGAAAGCGTACTGGAAGACTCATTCAAGCATTATGACAAGTTTTCCTGGTTCAAGGACCAGGTGCTCTATAAAACGGGCATGTTCAAGAAACCGCCGCTTGAAGCCCGTACCGGTTTTTTTGAAAGCCGGTATTTTCTTTGGCAGCAGGCCGCCCGGGCACACCTGGAGGAAGCGCGGGGCATTCTCGGGGGTATTCTTCACTAACCACCATGCCCCCCCCGGGACACGGCGACGGTTCCGGGCGGCACACCGTATCGGACCGCCGCTATTCGGCCTGCGGGTCGTCCTTATGGTCATCGTCCTTTTTAATCTCCCCGGGATTGAAAATACCGTTGAAGAACTCCTCAATCTTTTTGGTGACCGGCTCTATATTCTTCATCACGTCGGTCATGGCCGCGGCCAGGGGATCCTTGGAGTTCTTCATATCCTCCTTGTATTGTTCCTGGGCCTTCTTGAAATCATCCATCACGTCGTCCGGTTCTCCGTCGTTGTGCCTTTTGTAATCGCCTGACAAAACCTTGTCGTAGTGTCCGCCGTCCACCCAGGTCTTTAATTCGGTCAGCCGCAGCACGGCGAAGGGATGGTCCTCGCCGGCCAGGTTGAACAGCTTGAAGACGCTGTCCAGGAGATCGCCCCCTTTGTCGTAATCGGCGGCCTGCAGGAAGAACTCGTTGATGTCCATCTGGGAGAGATCCCCGCCACCCGCCATCTTCATCTCCAACGTGTAGCAGTCCTGGGGCGACTGCACGGCCAGGAGCCCGGCCCGGTCGGCGGAGAGTTCGCTCTTGCGCGACCATTCCAACAGGGCCAGCATGATGAGCCGCAGGGCGATCTGCGCCACGGGCAGGTCGATGAGCATGAGGGGTATATGCAGAAGAATCCACAGCATGGTCTTGTAGAGCACGTGGCCGCTCATGCAGTGGCCGACCTCGTGCCCGAGTACGGACATGATTTCCATGTCAGACAGATGCTTGAAAACACCGGAATAGAGCACGATGAACGGTTTATCCACGCCGATGGCGCCGGCGTTGAGAAACGGGCTCTGGGAAATATAGAGTTCGGGGATGGTGCGCAGGTCCAGCCGCGAGCAGGCCTCGGTAAAGAGGCGGTGCATCTTGGGGAACTGCTTCTCCGAAGTGCGCACCGTGGAGGCAAGCATGAACAGGCGATACTTCTTTTCCGCCGTGGCGCCGACAAGCACTTTAAGGATCTGGTCCAGTCCCGGAATCTGGCGCAGGGCATTGAGGGCCGCCCGGTCGGCCGGGTGTTCCCAGGCTTTGGGACTGATGTCTTTCAGGTATTTGATGGTCTTTTTGGCCGGGCTGTCCATTGTCAACGCTCCTCTGAATTCGATTGGCACAAGAAAAACGCCGGGCCGGCGCGCTTTCTCCCTGCACAAGAAAGATAAACCACCACACAGCGGTTGTCAAGAAAGCCTCTCCGCATCACTCGTTTTCGGATGTTCGTGCTGAGGGCGGCCTGTCTTTGAAGTTCGCCAAGGAATGATACTCTTCTGCGGTACCGGTGTCCATGATTTCACGGACCACACGTAACGCATGGGCGTTGACGCCCGCCGGCGGCGTTTCTTCAGGGTAGCGGTCTCCCTGTTCCCTCAGGATGACATTACAGGGTAATGATATTTCTTTTGGTAAACGGCGCTGACAGGAAGCGCATGAACAGCTTTCTTCGTGTCAACCACACGATGCGTACGTTCTGCCTCCGACACCGTAATACTCGGGGAACAATAAAGCGCGCCACGGTTTCCGGCGTGTCGGCGAGGATATTCAGA
>CAYQRT010000051.1:0-13436 GCA_964419695.1 uncultured Spirochaetaceae bacterium
CGGTAAAACCACGGTGCTGGCCGCCCGCTTCCTCCATCTGTTAGCTCACGGTAACGCGCCCGTGGACGCTATTCTGGCCCTCACCTTCACCAACAAGGCCGCGGCTGAAATGTACACGCGCATCTACCGGGAACTGCTGGCCGCGGACGACCCGGCCTCCGCAGCCGCCCTGCTTGATTTTCACAAGGCTCAGATCGCCACGCTGGACAGCTTCTGTTCGCGCGTGGCGCGCGCCGACGCGGTTCGCTTCGGCCTGCCCGAGGATTTCTCCAGCGGGGACGAAGAGCTTGATACGCTCATCGACCGGGCGGCGCTCGATTTCTACCTGGCCAACGCGCACCGGCCCAGCCTGCGGGCCCTGGTCAAACGTTACGGCCTCCAGGGACTGGGCGCGGACGTGCTGGGCCGCCTGGCCCGGGAGTGCTTCAATCTGGCCGGGGCGGACGATTTTCTCGTGCTTCTGGCCGGACAATACGACCAGCTGGCCGCCCTGCTCCCCGGGGTGCTGGAGGGGGTGGAGACAGCCGGCGCCGCGCTGGTGGACGGTGAATTTCAGAAATACAAAACCGTCACGGACAACCTTGCCGCGCTCAAACGGGCCGCGGCGATGAGGGAGCTCTGCGCGGCCGGACGCTGGACCGAAGTCCGAACCTGGGCGGACGGCCTGACCCTGGCCAAGCCGGGCGGCAAGGCCACGGTCACGGGCGAGCGACTCAAGGGGCTGATCGATGATTTCAAGGAGCATGCCGGCAGGCTGACGCGTCTCTGCGCCGCCTACGCCGAGAAAGACCTGCGATTCGATTTTCATGAACTGCTTAATGATTTTCAAGCGCTGGTCAACAACCGGAAGCGGTCCGCCGGCTGCGCCGGGTTCGCGGACGTGGCGCGCATGGCGGTGGTCGCCCTGCTTGACAACGCTCCCCTGCGGGACCATTTCAAAAAGCAGTTCCGCCATATCATGATCGACGAGTTTCAGGACAACAACCACCTGCAGAAGGAACTCTTGTACCTGCTGGCCGGCCGGGCTTCCCTGACCGAGAGCCGGGTGCCGTCCGCCGCCGAACTGGAGCCGGATAAACTTTTCTTTGTCGGCGACGAGAAGCAGTCGATCTACGGGTTCCGCGGGGCGGAAGTGGACGTGTTCAAGGCGCTCCAGAGGGAACTGGCCGGGGAGGGCGGCGCGGTCCACACGCTCTCCGGCAATTACCGGAGCCGGCCGGGCCTGATCGCCTTCTTCAACCGGGTGTTCGCCCGGGTGATGTCTTCCCCGCGGTTTGACTTTGAGGCCGAGTTCGAACCCATGGAACCGGCCGGAACCGGGGGCGGAGAACGAGCGGAAGTAATGCTTTTGTGCAAAAACGCCGTCCACGGCGCTCACGACGACGATGGGGACGAGACGGCGGCTCTCTCGGCCGATGAAAGCGAGGCCCTGGCCCTGGCCTCCTGGATGCGGGAGACCGTGACCGCCGGGACCCTCACCGTGGGCCGGGGTGAGGGCGCCCGGCCCGCGACCTACGCCGACTGCGCCGTGCTCCTCCGCTCCACCGGCAACCAGATCATCTTCGAACGAACTTTCCGCCGGCTGGGCATCCCCTACGAAACACAGAGCGTGCGCAGCCTCTTCATGGAACCGCCGGTTAATGACATCTACGCCCTGCTGCAGTGCGCGCTTCACCCCGATGACCGCACGGCTTACGCCGCGCTGCTGCGTTCGCCCCTGGTGCGGTTGACCGACCGGGGCCTGTTGGCGGCCCTGGCCGCGGAGCCCTTCGCCTCCGCCGGGCTCGGAACCGAGGACGCCTCCCGCCTGGCGCGCGGCGGGGAATACGTGCGCTTCATCCGGGAGCGGCTGGACCGCTGGCCGGTGAGCCGCTTTATTTTTCACGCCTGGTACGGATTCGGCTACCGCTATCACATCCTGAGTGATCCATCCGCGGCCATGTACCTGGAGTATTTCGATTATTTTTACGCGCTGGCCCGGCACGCCGACGAACGGGGGCAGGATCTGGAGGAGTTTCTGGCCTGGACCAGGGAGAACCTGGGCCGGTATGAAAAATTGGAGGACATCGAACTGGAGCGCCCGCGGCCGCCGGGGGTGAAGATCATGACCGTGCACAAGGCCAAGGGCCTGCAGTTTCCCATCGTCATCGCCGCCAACCTGGGGAACCGGGGCCGCCGGCGCGCCAAGCATCCCCCGGTGCACGTGTCGGGGAGCTTCGGCCCGGTGGTCAGTTTCGGGGAGGGCAGCCTGCTGGTCGATCTGAGCGCCCAGGAGGAGCGGGACCGCGACCTGGCGGAACTGAAACGGCTTCTCTATGTGGCGCTCACGCGGGCCGAGGACCATCTGGTGCTTTCCGGAGTGCGTACGCCCCGCAACAGGAATGACGATTTCTCACTGCTTACCCTGTTGTGGCGGGCGCTGGACCTGGACGAGCGGGCGCAGGCGGAGGAGGAGAGGGACGGGTATTGCTTCCGGGTGCGGGAGATCCCCGACTACGGCGAAGACGCCTGGGAGTCCGGCAGCCGTCCGCGCCCCGCGGACCTGGCGGCCGCGGCCGAGCGTTTACAGCGGGCGCCCGCGCCCCGGCGCGATTGGCGAAAAAACGTTTTTTCGGTGACGGAATTGAACGCCATTCACAAAACGACCATGTCACAGGAAGAGTATGACCGGCAGGCGGTCACCCAGCCCTCGCTTCCGGTGGACGCTCTTCTTGCTACCGAGCAGGCCCGCGCTCAGTGGGGCACCCTGGCGCATTATGTGATCAATCAAAAGATGCTTTCCCGCTACGAACGGGACGCGGTGCCCTTCGGCAAGCGGTCGGGGTTTGACGACCGGGAGTTCGAGACGCTGGCCGGAGCGGCGGAGACCTTGGCCGACGCGTTTCTGGGCTCCTCCTGGGGAAAGCGGGCCCTGGGGGCCGCGGAACGGGAAACCGAATTTCCCTTCCTGTACCGGTACCAAAGTGACGGGCAGAATGTTCTGGTGCGGGGCGATATTGACCTGTATTTCATTGCAGAGGACCGGGCCTACCTGATCGATTTCAAAACCGACCGGATGCTCAATCCCCGCGAATACGAAGCCCAGGTGGCGCTTTACCGGTCCGCGCTGGAGGCGTATACCGGCCTGCCGGTCAGCGCAGGCTTGTACGCCCTGCGGAGCGGGGAGATGGTGGCGATAGCGGATGATTTCGATCTGGACGGTTTCATGGCCGCCTGCCTGGCGGCCGCGCCCCTCCCTGTTGAGCAATAAAACGTTTTTTGTTATATTCGGACCAGTTTTTGATTTTATCAGAAAGGAGGTTTGGATGGCCAAGCACAAGAAGCATGAGCGCCAGAAGGAACTGGACCGGCAGCGCAAGCGCAAAGAAACCAGGCTCAAAGAGAAAATCAAGGCGGCCAGAAGGGCCAAGGGTAGATAACCCCTCTGTCTGGTGCCTGTCTATTCTGGGCACCTTTGATGACTTCCCGTTCCCTGCTGGAACGGCGGTTGTTGGAGGCGCCCTTTTTTTATGCGTCCGCGCCGATTCCCCGCAGGAAGATTTCGACATAGGCGGCGGCAATCGTTTCTGGAGATTGTTTCGTTTTCCGGGGAAGCAGCCACGCCCGGATCGCGTGTTCAAACAGCATACCGAAAAAAGCCTGGGCGGCCAGGCCTGGATCGGAGAGTGGGCGTATGACGCCGCGTTTCATCTGGTCGCGCAAGTAGGCGGCCAGGAGGCCGTTTTGGTGTTCCGGTGTTCGGAAGACGGCGTCGCGGATTTCCGGCAGCCGCTCGGCCGCGTCCAGGGTCATGATAATCTGTTTCCGGCGGGCCGTTATGGTTTTGTAAAAGTGCAGGCCTAGGATGATCAGGTCGCGGCGCAGATCGCCGGTCATCCGTTTTTCCATCGCCTCTTCCAGGCCGGGCCGGGCGGAGAATCGCTCGATGACCGCCAGAAATATGCCTTTCTTGGTGCCGAAATGCCGGAAGAGGGTGACTTCATTGACGCCGGCCGTCGCGGCGATTTCGCGCGTGGTGGCGCCTTCATACCCTTTGTCTGAGAACACTCGGGCCGCTCCCTCGATGATCCGGTCAATTGTCTTTTTCCGCTCCGCCATTCGGCATACTCCCATTGGATATCCCATGCAACAAATCACAAAGTGATTGCGAACTCATCAAGCAGCCGTTTGCGGCCTGACGATGAGTATGGGCCTCCCCGGTTTCCAGCTATTGGGTACTGTATCACCAACACTCAATCGCCTCCACCGCGGCCTTGGCACCGCCGTAGGACTTGATCCGTTCGCCCAATCGGGAGGCCTGTGCGGCGCAGGCTGAATGCTGTTCCATGGCGCGGCGCAGCCAACCCGGTATAAATTCAGTCACTTCGCCCATACGGCCCGCGCCCGCCTCCTCCACCTTGCGTGCATTGTAGCGCCGTTCGAAAATGGGACCCGGAAATATCAACAGGGGGACACCGTTGAGCAGCGACTGGGCGATGGTGTTCTGCCCGCCGTGGCAGATGGTCCAGTCGCAGCGGGGAAGTATTTTTTCAGCCGGAACATACGGATGAAACTCGACGGCGCCGAGGCGAAACGAAGAAGAAATGCTTTGCCCGCCGACCAGACAACGCAGGGGGCCGTCGGCCGGGAATACTTCAGGAAGTATTGTCTGTACGGCCTTCAGGGACAGAGAACCGGATCCCGTATAAACGAATACGCAGCGCCTGGCATCATCCAGATCGACCGAGTGCGATCGATCGGCCTGAACAGGCCGGATAAGGCGGCCGACGTAGCGGACGTCGGGTCGGGCGGGGTCGGTGTCGTCCAGGTCGGGGATGGAAGGGATGATTTTCAATACAGACGGGTTGAAGCATAATTCGTCGGGGGAGACGGGCGGACGGCCGTACCGGCGCAGCACCCCGCGGATGGTGTGTTGCGCCAGGCGCCAGGGCAGGGTGCCGCTGCCCGTGGTGGCGATGTGGGCATACGTGGAGGCGATCGGGACACCGGTAACGACGGAGGCCAGATAGGCGCCGGGGTCGAGCTCGGTGAAAAGTCTGTCCGCGTGAAAATCCTCGATCGCCCGGAGGATATCCCCGACCATGTGCGCCACGCGTCGCAGATTGGCCATTCCGGTGGCCAGGAGCACGAGCCAGATATTACCGAAGGATTTTCCCGGCCTCACGGGCGGACTGGCGTATTGGGAACGTGTTTCTATAAGGCGTGAAAGCGGACGGGGAAGTCCGAACATGGTGGCCGCGGGCAGGGAATATACCCGGTAGCCGTGACGGCGTATCGTTTTTTCCACAAAACCGGCCGCGCAAAAGGCCACCTGATGTCCGGCAGACCGCGCCGCTACGGCTACGGCCAGAACGCGTGTCAGGCTGCCCCAGGTACCGGTGGGCGGTGAAAAAACGGGTATGAGCAATCGCATGGTATCCCTCTTCTACCGGCTGTGAGCATCACTACGGTGAGCGGTGGTCGTCTGACAAAAACAATCGTCTGGTCCGCCACAGGTAACCCGTCAAAAACACGGCGAAGGCGGTGATCAGGAAAAAGAGAACGGCGTCGGTCAGGGCGCCGATGGGGGATTGAAAGCCCAGGCTGCGATTCACGGTCAGCTCATAGAGAACGAGATTAATGCCGCCGAAACACCCGTACAGCCAAAAGCCCGCCAATACAAATCCCGCGGGCAGCGCCCACCGTTGCCGCAGGAATAAGCCCACGCCGGTGACAAGCGCGAGAACCGCCGCCGTTCCTTCGGGCAGGAGAGGAATGCCCGTAAGGGGCAGGCCGTCCAGAATATATTTGGTCCAGTAGACTATCATAGCCAGGCCCAAGAGAAAAACCACTGCTGATATGATGACCAGGTGTTTGGGTTTTTTTTTCATCACATGCTCCTTTGCGGGATAGTATTAAAGCAAGTGCATGCTTGCAATATAGTACTGTGCTTTCCCCTTGTCAAGGCTTTTCCGTGTGGGCCGTCGGTGCGGACCAGGAGAGCGTTAGTGCGGTGTTATGGTGGCGTTTTCGTCGTTGGTGCCCGCAACGGCCAAAGGCACGGGTACGCCTATACTGTCTCTGGACCGGTTGACAAAAAATATTTTTTTTGTAGAATAGTGTATGGAATCAAGAAATATTTTCCTCAATCTTTCACCACTTGACCATAGGTATTTTTTATCCAACCGTAAAGAGCATGAACTTCTCGCCACCTATCTCAGTGAGGAAGCCTCCATCCGTTATTGCGTATCAGTGGAGATTGCATTACTTAATCATCTCATCCCTTTCGCCTTTTCAGATAAAAAAGAGATCGCCCGGCTGCAGAAAGAAACGGAGGCCGCGGCCGGCCAGGTCGATCCCAATGAAGTGTACGCCGAAGAGGAAACCACCCGCCACAATATCCGGGCCCTGGTCAATGTCCTTAAAAAGAAAGTGCCGGCGGAGATCTCGCATCTGGTGCACGTGGGCGCCACCTCGGTCGATATCCTGGACACATCCTTCTCCCTGCGCGTCAGGGACGCGGTACGTCAGGCCGTATTGCCGCTCCTGATCACGTTGGAGGAGCTTCTGATAGAACGCGTCCGCGCCGAGGCCGACACGCCCCAGGTGGGCCGCACCCACGGCCAGTACGCGGTGCCCATCACCTACGGTTTCGCCCTGGCCGAATACGTCTCCCGCCTGGGCAAGTCCATCCGCCGCATCGAACAGAAATCCCGCAACCTGCGCGGCAAACTGGCCGGGGCCGTGGGCGCCTACAATGCCCTGTTCGTGGTCACGGACGACCCGGAGGCCCTGGAGCGGTCGGTGCTCGATTCTTTGGGCCTCCAGCCTTCGGACCACTCCACCCAACTGGTGGAGCCCGAATACATGCTGGAACTTCTATTAGAAATGAACACCGCCTTCGGGGTTCTGGCCAACCTGGCCGACGATCTGCGGAACCTGCAGCGGTCAGAGATAGGCGAGATCCGGGAGGAGTTCGCGGCCGGGCAGGTGGGATCGTCCACCATGCCGCAGAAGCGCAACCCCTGGAACTCGGAACACATCAAGAGCCTCTGGAAGGCTTTTGCCCCGCGGGTCATGACCTTCTTCATGGACCAGATCTCCGAGCACCAGCGCGATCTCACCAATTCGGCGAGCCAGAGGTTCACCGCCGACTACCTGGCCGGGTTCTTCTTCGCCGTCAAGCGCAGCTGTTCCGTCATAAAATCCCTGGGCGTGATCCGGGAGAAGATGCGGGAGAATCTGTCCACGGCCGGCGACATGGTCCTGGCCGAGGCGGCCTACGTACTCCTGGCTCTGGCCGGGGACAAGGAGGCGCACGAGACCGTCCGGCGCCTCACGTTATCGGCCGAGAAGGAAAAAAAGCCGCTGGTGGAGATCCTGCGCCGGGACGCGACGGTCTGGCAAAGGATTGAAACCCAGATGAAAAAAACCCTGAGCGCCGATCCGGCTGAGTTCTTTTCCCATCCCGAACGTTCCACGGGCCTGGCCGCCCCCAAGGCCAAAAAACTGGCGGACGAGTTCGCTGTCATTATGCAAGAGACAAAGGAGGCTCTCAGATGAAGGTTTTCGAGGGATTGAGTTTCGACGATGTGCTCATCGTCCCGTCCTACTCGGAAGTGTTTCCCAAGTACATTGAAACCCGCACCCGGTTGGCCGGAGACATCATGCTCAACACCCCCGTGCTCTCCGCGGCTATGGACACGGTCACGGAAGAGGAACTGGCCATCGCCCTGGCCCTGGAAGGAGGGGCCGGCGTCATCCATATGAATCTGCCGCCTCAGGAACAGGCGCGGCAGGTAGGCCGGGTCAAACGATATTTAAACTGGATCATTGACCAGCCCGTGACCGTGGAGAAGTCCGACACGGTGGCCCAGGCCATGAAATTAATGGAACGGCATGGCATCTCCGGCGTGCTGGTACTGGAGGCGGGCCGGCTGGTGGGCATACTCACCCACCGCGACCTGCGTTTTCTGGAAGACGAGAACAAGCCGGTGAGCGAGGTGATGACCTCCAAGCTGGTGGTGGAGAACGAGAACGTCAATATTGAAAGCGCCCAGGGAAAATTCCGCCAGCACCGGATTGAGAAACTTCCGGTTGTGGACGGCGACGGGAAACTGGTGGGGCTCATCACCGTCAAGGACATCGACAAGCACCAACGCTATCCGCTGGCCGCCCTGGACAAGAAGGGCCGCCTGATCGTGGGCGCCGCGGTCAGCCCCTTCGACCACACGGTGAGAATGCCGCTTCTGGCCGAGAGCAAGGTGGACTTCGTGGTGGTGGACACCGCTCATGGTGATTCCAAGCGGGTGGTGGAAACGGTCACGGCCGTGCGCAAGGCATATCCCAATATTTGCGTGGTGGGCGGGAACGTAGCCACCAAAGAGGGCACCAAACGCCTGATTGAAGCCGGGGCTCACGCGGTCAAGGTGGGGGTGGGGCCCGGTTCCATCTGCACGACGCGTATCGTGGCCGGTATCGGCATTCCGCAATTCACGGCCATCATGGAATGCGCCGAGGAGGCCGACAAGCACAATATTCCGCTCATCGGCGACGGCGGCATTAAAACCTCCGGCGACATCACCAAGGCCGTGGCGGCCGGCGCTCACACGGTCATGATCGGCAACCTTTTTGCGGGCCTCCGGGAGGCGCCGGGACACGAGATCATCTTTGAGGGCCGCATGTTCAAGGAGTACCGGGGTATGGGATCCATCGGCGCCATCGAGGAAGGTTCGGGCGACCGCTACGCCGCGGTCAAGGGAGACATGATCGTACCCGAAGGCATTGAGGGCCGCGTCCCCTACAAGGGCGAGCTGGCCCCCTTCCTTTACCAGATGGTCTCCGGTCTCAAGAAAGGCATGAGCTATTGCGGCTGCAAGACCATTGAGGAATTACGCCGGTATGGTAAGTTCGTCAAGATCACGCCGGCCGGTTTCAAGGAGAGCCACGCCCACGACGTATACATCACGCAGGAGGCACCCAACTATTCTGTCCGGCTGGGAGGGATGTAAGCCCATGACACTCCTCGGACAAACTCTTGGCACGGATATTACGATCATGCTTGACGGAAGTCAGCGAAAAGAAACCATCCGACACAGGGACCCATGGACACGATAATCATTCTCGACTTCGGCAGCCAGACCACCCAGCTTATCGGCCGTCGTATCCGCGATTTCGGCGTGTATTGCGAGATCCTGCCCGGCGACACGCCGCTTACCGGCACGGTTCTGGAAAACGTGAAAGGCGTCATCCTTGCCGGTTCCCCGGAAAGCGTCTATGAAGCCGGTTCGCCGGCCCCGGACAAGAAAGTCTACGCCCTCGACATACCCGTGCTGGGGATCTGCTACGGCACGCAGCGGCTCATGTTCGACAACGGCGGCCGGGTGAGCCCGCATGTAAAAAAGGAATACGGGCGCTCCAAGATCCTGTTCTCCGGTGCCGATCCGCTTCTAGCCGGAGTGCCAACGGGATTCGTGTCCTGGATGAGTCACGGCGATTCCATTGAAAAAATCGCCCCCGGGTATACGGTGGTGGCGGAGACGGAGAACGGCGTGCCGGGGGTGGTCCGCCATGAAACGCGTCCGGTCTGGGGCCTGCAGTTTCACCCGGAAGTGACGCACACCGAGAACGGGAATCTGATCCTGAAAAATTTCGCCGTAGGCATCTGCGGCGCCCGGGCGGAGTGGACGGTGGACGCCTATCTGGCGGCGGCCAGCGAGGACGTACGGCAACGAGTGGGGAAAAAGAAGGTCCTCCTCCTCATTTCCGGCGGGGTGGATTCATCCGTGGTGGCGGCGCTGCTGCTAAAGACCATTGATCGCGATCAGGTCTACCTGATGTACATCGACACCGGTCTCATGCGTAAAGGGGAGTCCGGGGAGGTGGAGGCCTCCCTCAAGAAACTGGGCGCCGCCCACCTGTATCACATCAACGCGGCCGACCGGTTTCTTTCCGCCCTGGCCGGGGTGAGTGAGCCGGAGAAAAAACGAGAGATCATCGGCAATATGTTCATCACCGTCCAGGAAGACGAGGTGAAGAAACTCAACCTGGAGGACGCCTTCCTGGCGCAGGGCACCCTCTACACGGACATGATCGAAAGCGGCCGGGGCGTGGGCCAGAACGCGCACGTAATCAAGTCCCATCACAATGTACGCGCACCGCTGGTGGAGGCCAAACGGAAGCAGGGGCTGGTGGTGGAACCCCTGGCCACGCTCTACAAGGACGAGGTGCGGGCCCTGGGTCGCAAGCTCGGTCTGCCGGAGAGCGTGGTGGGCCGGCATCCCTTTCCGGGCCCGGGGCTGGGCGTGCGCATTCTGGGTGACATCACCAGGGAAAAACTCGAAGTACTCAAAGAGGCGGACTATATTTATATAGAAGAATTAAGAAAGCGCGGGCTTTACGACCGGATCTGGCAGGCATTTTCGGTGCTGCTGCCGCTTCGTTCCGTGGGCGTGAGCGGGGACATGCGCCGCTACGGCTACGTCCTCTCTCTGCGCGCCGTGGTCTCTCTGGACGGCATGACCGCGGACGTCTTCCCCTTCCCCAATCATGATCTTTTGGAAATCTCCGCCCGGATCACCAATTCCGTCAAGGACATCGGCCGCGTGGTGTATGATATATCAAGCAAGCCACCCGCAACGATTGAATGGGAATAAGGACATATGATGCGGGCTTTCGAGGCTTCCAATACCCAGTCAAGGGGGCATGTTATGACACATGGATTAAAGCGGCTGAAGGGTTTTCTCATCCTCTTCCCATTGGGTTTTTTCGCCGCTCAATGTATTTCCTGCATGCGTAATGGCCTGGCATTGGCGGATTCGATTTCCGGGCCGATGACACAACCGGCCGGGCAGTCCGGGGTGGTGGTCCGCACAACGTATCCCTGTTACTACTATACCGACTCAATCGACATGGGGGATAGAATACAAGCCCGCTTCGAGAGGAAGGGGTACGCGCTGGAACGGAGGGAAGAGGCCATAACCAAGGCGTGCAATATTTATCCTCCTTATGGATACGACAGTGAAAATAAATATCCGGTTATCTACATATTACATGGAATTACGGACAATGAGAATTCCTGGCTGGATCGGGTGAAGACCAAGAATTTATTGGATACTCTTATCGACTCCGGGACGATCGAACCCTGTGTCGCCGTTTTCCCGAACGGCAACTCCAGTTCCGCTTACCTTGACCGCCGGTTTGAAAACCAGACCGGGTATTATTTTTTCGGTAATGAGCTTGTACACGACCTGATTCCATTCATCGAATCGGAGTACTCGGTCAGAACCGGACGGGATTCTCGGGCCCTCTGCGGATTTTCAATGGGGGGGATGCAGACGATCAACGTCGGGCTATGCCAAAATCTGAAATACTTCGGCTGGTTCGGCGCTTTCAGCGCGGCCCCCACCTCCTACCAGTCAATACAGGTAATTGCATACCTGAAACGGGAAAACAAGGAATCCCGGTACCCGATACACTTTTTTTATAATGTATGCGGGGAGACGGACGAAGTGGCCCGCGCCAGCCATGAAGCGGCACTTCAGGATCTTAGTGGCGCAACGGAGTTCCTCAACGAAGGAAATTTTATTTATCAGACCGTCCCGGGCGGGCATGATTATTCCATAGCGTCGATCGGGCTTTACAATTTCTTGAGGATCTGTTTTCACACATAGAATGAGCCCTGGAACGGCCCGGCGGACATGAGCGTGTCAACATGATCCGGGGAATCGAAAGACTCCCCGGATCGATACAGAGAACGGGATTATTGAAACCACCATTGCTGGCTGGTCCAGCCCGTATTCAGATTTTGCGCCAAGACGCTCGCGTATTCATTCGTACCGGTGACGGTGAGGTATGTGCCCGACCAGACGTTTTTCAGCCTGACGCTGCCGTCGGCCGCGGTTTCAACCTGCCACTGTTGGCTGGTCCAGCTTGGCTGGAGATTCTGGCATGCCACGGGGGCGCTGTCATAATTACCCGTCACGGCCAGATATTTTCCCGACCAGAGATTTTTCATCCGGACCGTATTCCCCGAGACTTTTTCAAGAATCCAATCCTGGCTCGTCCAGCTGGTATTCAGCCCCTGGCAGACGACGCCGGCGCCGTCCGTGTTGCCGGTGACCGTAAGCATTTTGCCCGAGTATTTATTTTTCAACAGACTGGTTTCGGTGACATCGGTCGGAACCGCGCCGTAAATCAGTTCAATATCGCTGTTATACAGGGCGAGTTGGTAGGTGCTCGTCTTGTAGCTGCCTACCGGCTGTGAGAAATCATTCGATTTATCGAAGTAGCTCCAATCAGTGTAATGGAGTCCGAAGATGTCCTCCGAGACCGTTTCGCCGGGATTGAGCGTTTTGCCCGCGTAATTGAGCACCACGGCCCAGGTTTTCCCGCCCACATGCTTGAGGAAGACGTTCGAGTTCGGCGTGTAATAGTCGTCCACCTGCGGGGTCTTGCCGTTTTCCACGGTGAAAAAATAGAGCGCTTTGAAATTGGAGATCGTCTCATCGGTTATATTCGTCAAGGCGATTCTTACTTTGGCGACGTTGGTCTCGTTTATTCCCTCGTCATTGTAGACGACAAATCTGCTGGGCGGCAGGGTGCCCTCGCTGAAACTGGCGAAGGGGCCGTTGGTCGGCTGGAGCGAAGTCCCCCCGGCCGGTTGGCCGCTGGGAGGAGGAGTCACCCCCTGGATCGTTCCGTCGTCGTTGATAGTGATTTGTTCGCAGCACACCTGCCTGTATTTATTCGCTGGGTCGAAGACCCTGTGATAGAAAAAGAAGTGCAGTCCGCCGTATTCCACCAGATCGGCATGATTGGTCCATTCACTACCGGGCATGTTTCTCATGATCCAGCCCTTGAAGTGCCAGCAGCCCGCCGGATCGGCCTCGAATTCAGCCGGTGTGGCGATGGCGTATCCGATGTATTCGGTCTCACTGGAATCGACCTTGGCCGCGAATTGCAGATAGTAATAGCTGTCCCTGGAGGAGTCGGTGCGAAGAATGCACAGATCGGGGCCTTCCATGTATACATCGGAACCAGGTATCGCCACACCCGGATCGTTCTGGAAAGTTATTTTTCCCAGGTAATCACCGCTGGTCATGGAATCCATTTTTACGATGTTAATTCTTCCTTCGGGATATCCGTAATCGCAGTAGGCCATGTACCATGAAAAGTGCCAGTTATCGTAAAAAACTCCCGGGTCGTAAGCGTATCCCCCATTCGGCGGCGAGCCTTTGATATTGAAATAATCAGGTAAGACGGTGAACGAGTCATAGAGTCCCATCATCGTCTTGGCCGCGGTGGCGATACCGATTCTCTGCACGCCGGCCGTGGTGATGGCCGGAACGTATAAATAGAACGTGTTGGTGGACCAGTCCAGGTCCAGGTCCGGGGCCCAGAGGTGTTGAGCCGATCCGTCAGCCCATCCAAAATCGCTTTCATTGAGGAGCGATCCA
>CAYQRT010000052.1:0-13407 GCA_964419695.1 uncultured Spirochaetaceae bacterium
TGAGCGCATTGATGAGAATGTCCAGGTACTGATAGAGATAGTCGTCACGGTTGTTAACCGCCACACCCAACTCTATGGGGATGATCGATCCGGGTTTTTTCAGTTTGATGATCCGTTCCACCAGGTCGGCGGCGGGAAGGTAGCTGCCCGCGGAGACGGCGGCATCGGACTTGCCCACCCAGTCCAGACTGTCCACGTCCCGGCCCACGTAAAAATAATTCATTTGTTTGGACGCCTCGACGATGGACGACCCGGTAAAATAGTAGGGGGCGTGCCAAAGCAGGGAAAGTTCCTTGCCGGTGGCCTGGAAATACTCGTCCTCATTGCGCGCCAAGCCCTTTTTGATGAAATCGGTGTCCACGATAAATCGGGAATCGGTCATGTTGAAGTAGGCGTAGAAAAGGGAGCCCACTTCGTTGCCTGACTGGGCGATCTCCCGGCAGGCGTCGGGAAAACGGCGGATAAATTCCCCGTTCACAAAGAAGGTGCCGCGTACGCCGTAATCCTTGAGCGTGGCGAGTACCGATGCCAGGCCTTCGGTGGAATAGACCGCGTTGAAGACCAGGGCCACCTCGCGCCGGCGGACGCGTGATCCATGATTGAAGAAAACAGGATCGACCGGATCCTCCTTTTCCGGATAGTGCTCGTACGTGAAGGTCTTGTAGGAAAAAAGCGATGATGTGGACAGCCCCTTGAGATCGCGGACCATGATCATGTTCGTGTAATTGCCTCCGTCGATCCGTTCCGCGTACACGCGATAGTCGGCGGTGGAAGTGACGGGCTCGCTGACATTGTAGGTCTGCGTCGGCTCCCAGGCGGTGGTCCCCAGTCCCGTCACGTACGTGTTTTCACCGGTGCGGGTCATCAGCCCATTGCCGTCCCGGGTGAAGCCGCTTGTTCCCGATTGGGAAAGCGTGAGCAGGCTCGACATCTTGGTAGAGATATTGTGCAGTTCCACGGTTCGGCCGCCGGCAATGATGATTTCGGTTTCCGATTTCCAAACCGCGTGCAGGGGAGAGGTGAAAGGGATCTCGGTTTCCTTGCGCCAGGCGGCGTAATCCAGGACCTCCACCCGGTCCGGTTTGACCAGCAGGATCCGCCGGCCGTCCTGCGATAATGAGAGGTCGATAATGTCCTGATCGGCGGTCTGGGTGAAGCCGTTCACCGAACCCGCCGCGGGCACGGTCAGACGGAAGAGGCGCCTGATCTTTTTACCCTGCTCCAGACCGGACGTGAGCAGGGTGATCCGGTCGTCGGCCGTCCAGAGCACCCGGTCCAGCGTGGTGCTGCGGGGCAGCGACAGGTGGGGCAGGGATTTTACCTCGCCCTGTGTCGCGTAGTCATTGCGGGTCAGGTAAAGAAAGAACACGCTTTGCTGGGTCTTGTTGAGAATCAGTTTGGTCCCGTCCGGCGATATCCAGTACCGGTCCAGGTTAGGTTCGAAGGAGAACGCGATCTTGCCTACGATCGATCCGATTTGGATGGTGCCCGAGTAGAGCCCGCGGGTGAACAGTTCGGGGCTTTCGATTTTGAAGACCAGGGTCCCTGAAATATAGTATAGATTGCCGAAGGCGTCCCACTGAACGGCGGTCAGGAACCCGTCGGTGAGGTGACGATATTTTTCGGATATCACCCGGCCCTTCTCAAGGTGGTCGATGGAGAAATAATAGATTTTCTCGTCCTTGCTGTAGACAAAGTGGCGGGAGTCCGGCGACCAGCTGACCGGCGGGCTGGTCAGCGAGAGCGGCACGCGCTGGGAGATGACACTCTCCTTATTGCCCTGGATGTCGAACAGCATCAGGTCGCCGAAGACACTGGAGGTCGGCTTAAAATAGGTGAGATACCGGCCGTCGGGCGATGTCTTGATGGGGGTTATTTTGCCCTGTTCGATCTCATTGCCGTTGACGAACGCCGGGAACAGGGAAAGCGGGGTAAATCCTTTCAGGTCCGGACCCGAACGGAAGACGCCGAAGCGGTTCTGGATTTGTACGGCTTTGACCCCGGGCAGATAGAGAATCTGCTCGGGAAAGAAGGTGAACTGCGTTATTTTTTTGGCCCCGATATCGGAGAGGAAGAGGGTGCGGTAGGAGCCGAATCCGGGAAAAGTCGTTTCGGCGCTGAAAAGCAGCGCATTGTTTCCGGAGAGCGTGGCGTCGCTGAAACTGATTTGCGCGCCCGCCGCCGGGAGCACGGTCAGACAGAGGGCCGCACCAATGATGATTTTTCTCACGCGTTTACCTCCAGCATCCGAAAAACGCTCCCGGCGCGACTGTATTCGTTCCGCGAGGCGTTAGGGGTACATGATTTCCCGGGAATTGCGTGTTTCCGGGGCTCTTTTATATTTTCGGCAGGCGAAATTGAATTATGGAGTGATTTCGCGGGAGAGGAGCGCGGGATCGGCGGGGGCGGGCAGTGCCGTCAACTCGTCCAATTCACGGTCCAGCTGGATCAGGCGGCGCTCCAGGCTGTTCAGGCGTTCCAGGTACATGCGGGCGCGCGTTACCGGATCCGCGCGGCGGGCGGGAAGCGCGGCGCGGACCGTGGGTTGTTCCCGGGGCGGTTCCTGCCTGTCACCGCAGAAGGGGCAATAGCGGTAGTGTTTCTGAATCATGTTGCCGCATTCGCGGCAGAATCCCAAAGCGCTCATCGTCTTTAATTATAGGTATCGGCAGAGACGGTTTTCAAGTAAATATGCGGCGTGAAACTGCGGGGACAAGCATGCGGAAAAAAAGGCCGCACCCTCAGGAAAAGATGCGGCCCGGTTTTTGGTAGAATCCAGTTTATTTCCGGATCGAGTAGAATGCGTTTGTGCCGGGGTATTCCGCCCGGTTCTCCAGTTCGCCCTCGATGCGCAGCAGCTGGTTGTACTTGGCGACGCGGTCGGAGCGGGAAACGGAGCCGGTTTTAATCTGGCCGGCGCCCAGGGCCACCACCAGATCCGCGATGAAGGCGTCCTCGGTTTCACCCGAGCGGTGCGAAACGACCGCCGTATAGCCGGCCTGCTTGGCCATTTCCACGGCCTCAAAGGTCTCGGTCAGGGTGCCGATCTGGTTCACCTTGATCAGGATCGAGTTGGCGATGCCCTTCTCGATGCCCATGGCCAGGCGTTTGGTGTTGGTGACGAACAGGTCGTCGCCGACCAGCTGTATTTTTTTGGTCAGCTTGTCGGTCAGATATTTCCAGCCGTCCCAGTCGTCCTCGGCCATGCCGTCTTCCAGGGAGATGATGGGATATTTATTCACCCATTCCGCCCAGTAATCCGCCATCTGCTGTGGGGTAAGCTCGCGTTTGTCTGATTTCTTAAAGACGTATTTTTTCTTGTCCGTGTCGAAAAATTCCGAGGCCGCGGGGTCCAGGGCGATGAAGATGTCCTCACCCGCCTTGTAGCCGGCCTTCTCGATGCTCGACAGGATGAGTTGGATGGCTTCCTCGTTCGACTTCAGGTTGGGGGCGAAGCCGCCCTCGTCGCCCACCGCCGTGCTGTAGCTCTTGTCGTGGAGGACCTTTTTCAGGGTGTGAAAAACCTCGGCCATCATGCGCAGGGCCTCGTGAAAATTGGGCGCGCCGGCCGGCATGATCATGAATTCCTGGAAATCCACGGAATTGTCGGCGTGGGCGCCGCCGTTCATGATATTGGCCATGGGCACGGGCAGGAGGTTGGCTTTGTAGGCGCCCAGGTACTTGTAGAGCGGCAGGCCGAGGAAATCGGCGGCGGCGCGGGCCGTGGCCATGGAAACGCCGAGGATGGCGTTGGCGCCCAGCTTGCCCTTGTTTTCCGTTCCGTCGAGTTCGATCAGGGTCCGGTCGATGTCAACCTGGTTCAAGGCGTCCAGGCCGGTGATTTCCGCGGAGATCACGTTGTTGACGTTTTCCACCGCTTTCTGCACGCCTTTGCCTAGAAAGCGCTTCTTGTCGCCGTCACGCAGTTCCACGGCTTCGTGTTCGCCGGTGGAGGCTCCGGAGGGCACGGCCGCCCGGCCCTGCGATCCGTCCTCGAGAATGACGTCGACCTCCACCGTGGGATTGCCGCGGGAATCGAGAATTTCCCTCGCCTCAATGTATTCTATCGTGCACATGATCCTTACTCCTTTTGGGGATGGTATTGTCAGTGAAGGCTATAATATGAAAACAAAGCCGCCAGTTGTCAAGTATATAATCGAATGAACCCGCCGCTCGGAGACGGTTCCGGCCACCGCCGCCGGCGGATACGGTCAAAAAAAGAGCTGACAGGAAGCGGGTATTTGTCTATAATGATGACAGAACCGTATAATATTCATGTTCATTTGATTAAAGGAGGATTGCACCATGAAAGCCAAGGGCGGCCTATCGCTTGATCTTTTGAAAATTTCCATCGGTATTTTTTTCTGTCTCCTGGGACTGTACGGCATTCTGCCCACGGTCGAGGAGAGCGTCTTCTCCCTGCTTCCGGGAGCCGGTTGGGGCGCGCTGGAAATCGTCTTCGGCGTGGTAGAATTGATCTGCGGCGTACTTATTATTGTAAGCCTTTTCACCTTTTTACCCAAGAAGACCAAGGTCATCGCCAGCCTTCTGATTTTTATCTTTTGGGCGGCCAGGGTCATTCTTTCCAAGTTTATTTTCGAATTGGCCAGGGTCCGGCCGTTTGATGATTTCGGGCAGTGGCTGCTGGTGCTGGCCGCGCAGCTGGTCATCGCCGCCGCGCTTTGGATTTTCTACCGGAATTCAGACCTGTAGCGAATCGTCGCGCATCGGGTCCCGGAGACGGGGCCCGTGCTGCGTTGCCGAAGATGAAATGGAGGGGCGACCGGCCTCGTAGGATCTTAAAAAGTCATTCCACACACCTCTTGAGGGGGACCACCATGATCCTGCATCACCGTTTTATCGAAATCGCCAAAAAGTTCGCCCACAAGACCGCCATTGACGACCGGATGACGGGCAAGACGCTCACCTATGAGCGGACCCTGGTGGCCGTTCTCATCCTGGCCAAGAAGCTGCGCGCGGAAAAAGATACAAACCTGGGGGTTATGATCCCCACGTCCATGGGAGCCATGCTCACCGTGCTCGCCGCCCGCTTTTTGGGCAAGGTACCGGTCATGATCAATTATTCCACCGGCGCCGAGGGCAACTGCCGCTACGCCCAGAAAACCTGCGCCTTCACCACCATTATTACGTCCCGGGCGCTTCTGGACAAGATTAAATGCCCGCTTGTACCCGGCATGATCTGTATTGAGGATATCCTGGATTCCGTGACCATGTTCGACAAGGTGGGCGCGCTCCTCAAGGCTAAAAAAAGCGCCGCCGCCCTGATCGCCGGGCTCCCGGGCGCATCGCCGGAAGACCGTACGGTAGTGCTCTTTACCAGCGGCAGCGAGAAGGAGCCCAAGGCGGTGGCCCTGACGGACAAAAATATCTCCACCAACCTGGAGGACGCGACCCAGGTGCTGCCTATCTCCCATGAGGACATCCTCTGCTGCGTCCTGCCCTTCTTCCACGTGTTCGGGTTCACCGTCAACCTCTGGCTGCCTCTTTACCTGGGCATGACCGCCGTCACCTACGCCAATCCTCTCGAGTACAAGCGTGTTGCCCAGATCATCAAGGCCTGCCGGCCGACGGTCATGGCCGGTACACCCAGCTTTTTCGCGGGGTACCTGCGTGAATCGGAAAAGGGTGATTTTGCCAGTCTGCGTCTGACCATTCCCGGGGCGGATAAGTCGCCGGAATGGCTCCGCCTGGCGTACCTCGAGAAACACGGCATCGAACTGCTGGAGGGCTACGGCTGCACGGAGACCAGTCCCATCATCTCCGTTAACGCGCCGCAGGCCAAGCGGGCGGGCAGCATCGGCCGGGTATTTCCGTCCGTCCAGGCCAAGATCGTCGATCCGGACACGGGCGAGGAAAAAAAGCGGGGCGAGGAAGGCAAGCTCATCGTCAAGGGTCCCTCGATCATGAATGGGTATCTGGACCCGGCGGAAACCGCGAAAAGCATGAAGGACGGCTGGTACGACACGGGCGACATGGCCATGATCGACGCGGATGGGTTTCTCTGGCACCGGGGCCGCTACAAGAGATTCATCAAGGTAGGCGGCGAGATGGTGTCAATGGTGAAGACCGAAAGCGTTCTTGAATCGATTCTGCCCGACGGCGTGGAGTGTTGCGTGGTGGAAGCCGCGGACGAGTTCAAGGGATCGAAACTGGTGGCGGCTCTCTCCCGCCCGGTGAACGAGGACGATCTGATAAAGAAATTAGCGGCGGAACTGCCGCCGATCGCCCTTCCCAAGAAGTTCGTCGTGATAGTGGAATTTCCCAAGATGGGCAGCGGTAAGATCGATTTTCGCACCACCACCGCCATGGTCAGGGAAATGTTGACCGGACAAAAGACCTAAGCGCGGTGCCCCGGGGCCGTCGTACCGCGGGACATGGGAAGAGGCTATTTTGTATATCCCTCTTTGCTCGAGTAGATCGGAGTCTGCTCAAGACGCTCCAGGCGGGAGATCCTCCAGCCTTGATTGTCCCGGGACAGCACCAAACGTTCCTTAACCTGGTACCCCTTCTGCAAGAACCCATTCTGGCTGGGAGTGTCGTTGGGATCGTTTTCCATGACCCAGCGTTCGAACTCCGCCAGGAACACCGGATGGGGTTCGCCCTGTTCCTGGGTGACGCGCAGCGCGGTCATTCCGTCCACGAAAGCGGGCGGCGCCACCCGCGGCCGGCCGGCCTTATCCCAGGCGTCGGCCGGGTGGCGGTTGCTGGACCCGGATAGGTATTGTTGCTGTTTGGTGAGCACGTAGAGCACCTCCACGCGGCGGGATTCCTCCGCGGCGGCGTTGTCCTGGAGGCAATCCTTCATCAATTCGGTATTGAGGGTATTCAGGCACTGGTAGTAGGTCTTCACCACCTCCAGGGGAGGCAGGCCGGCCGTACGGCGTGGCCGCAGATAATGCGCCACGAAGGACGCGATTACGATTATCACGCCCACCGAAACCGCCCCCGCGATCAGGACCGCCTTGCCGTGTCTTTCCCAAAAGACGCCCGCTTTGAAGCGGCGCCCGTGTCTGGACGCGTAGTGATGACGTTCGTGCTCAAGGGCCGCCTTTTCCTCGGGATTGATCTGACGGGTGAATCCTTCCTTCAGCCACTGTTCCAGCGCGGTTTCCCATTCGGCGAGCGGTACGGGCAGGCGTTTGTTGGTAAACGCTTCCAGGATGAAGTCGGAGACTTCCTGTTTCAGTTCCGGCACTCGGTGCCGGGGAGGCGTTACGTTCTGGTGGCGGATCTGCGTGTGCAGGTCGTCAAGATCGCGGCCGGTGAAGGGAAACTCCCCGGTGAGGGCTTTGTAAACCAGGACGCCCACCAGGTGCGAGAAGCGCTGGCGCTCGTTGTCCGCGTACGGATTGGAAATCTGCGAGCAGGTAACTTTGTATTCTTCCGTGGACATCAGGCGGATTTTGCGGAACACCTCGCCCGGCAGGAAGAGAACCCCGCCGTCTTCGAGGAAATAAATGCTCGAGGGGGCGATCGCCACTGAGGCCGCCCGGCCCGCGCCGCTCAGCGTGGCCAGGGCGCGGACCAAGGCGAGTGCCGCGGACAACAATTCCTCCCGGGAACGCGTCATGATCTCCGACAGAGGCGCCCCCGTTACCTCGGGGCCGTACAGCACGGGACGCCCTTCCTGGTACCGGAATCCTTCAAAGAACCACGGCGTCACCGCGCCCTGCCGCACCAGATGGCCCTCTTCCGCGGTGATGTCCACCAATTTTTTGAAGGTGGCCACATTGGAAAACTGGGCCAGGGAGATTTCCACGTTCATTTGTGTCTTCATGGTAAAACCGGTTATCTTTCCGTGGGTTGGGGGGGGCGTTGTTTTTTGCGTGCCAGGTATTTTTCAATGTCGAATTTCTTGATGAGCAGCTTGAGTACCGCGGTATAGATGAAGAAAGCGCCCACGATGGACACCATCAGAATAACGCCGCCCACCAGGAGTTTCACTCCCTGCATATCTGCGTCCGAGGACGGGGGCATAAGCGCGAGCGCGGGCAAGAGCAGCCCGAAAAACAGGACCAGGATGACGAGGGTAAGGAAGACGGTCGCCCCGATGACGAAGAGCACGGAATTCAACGTCTTATTCATTGAAAGAAACTCCTTTCCGAAAGAAAAATGATACCGCAAAGCGGGGAAAAAGTAAATAAAAACCGGTCGGCGGCCGATCATACTAATGGGGTGTCATTTGGCCGAGCGCAGCATTGCTACATCACACCGGGTCCCCGCCATCGTCATTTCATCCGCGGGCGCCCTCATACTTTTTTCTCTTGTTCTCACCGTGGTCTCGTTTGCGATTGAGTTCACCTTTCCCGGCAGCGAGATCATGCTTCTTCCGGGGCGGTTCCTGTTCGACGCGTTTTCCTGGGCCGCCTTCTACGTGCCCGTCTACCTGTTTGTCACCGCCATCATACTGGTGCGGTTCACCCTGCGCCGCATCATTCTTTTATTCTTGACCCTGATCCCTTTTTTCACACTCTCCCTTCTTTTTAAAACCGCCTTTGCCTCCGGGGAGAACAGCGTGCCCGTGATTGAGGGACTGAAGGCGTTCCTGGGCCCCCTGGGCAGCACGGTGGGACTGGGGGTCTATACTCTGGCGGAAATCATGATGCTCATCATGGTGGCTCGGTATACAAGCCGCAAGGCCCGGGAGCGTGCCCAGGCCGAACGGGAACGTCAGGCAAGAACAAAGCGGACCGTCACCCGGGCCAAGATCCGCCGCCAAGCGGCCCCGGGAGGGCGGTCGTCACGCGTCGTCCGTCAGGAGATCGGTCATGTCATTGAAGTGACCGGTTCCGGCGATAGTGATTCCGGAGAGGGAGACCACATGATCGCCGGACAACAAGATGATCCGGCTGCGGCGTCATGGGCGGAGAACGATGGGAACGGTAATGGGCATGACCGGACGGAGGGCGCTTCCCTGACGCCCGACAATCCCGCGCCTGAGCCGTCCCGGCCGGCGCCGCCGGTGCGAAAACCGGCCGGGACCCCGGCTGGCCAGGGTCCGGTGGTCAGGGAACGGCAGCCCAAACGCCGCGGGCGCTACCGGATCAACCCGGATGACGTGTTGAAAAATTACCGCACCGAAGACTACGACAAGCTCGACACGGTCACGCGCCGCCTGGCCGACGCCCTGCGCATGACCCTGGAGGAGTTCAAGATCCAGGCCGAAGTGACCGGCATCCAGAAGGGGCCGGTGGTCACCATGTTCGAGATCCTGCCCGCACCGGGCGTCAAACTCTCCCGCATCGTCAACCTGGCGGATAACATCGCCCTGCGCCTGGCCGCGTCGCGCGTGCGCATCGTGGCGCCCATCCCGGGCAAGCAGGCGGTGGGCATCGAGGTGCCCAACAAGCGGCGCGCCATCGTCTCACTCAAAGAAACGCTTTCGGATCCGGCTTTTGCGGGCAACGGCCGCGGCCTGCCCGTGGCCCTGGGCAAGGACATCATGGGTACGGTGCAGGTCGCCGACCTCACCCAGATGCCGCACCTCCTCATCGCCGGTGCCACGGGTTCGGGCAAGTCGGTCTGCGTCAACTCGATCATCTGCTCCATCCTCTTCAACAAGTCGCCGGAGGAGGCGCGGCTCATCCTCATCGATCCCAAGATCGTGGAGCTCAAATACTTTAATGACATCCCGCACCTGCTGACCCCGGTCATCACCGAGCCCAAGAAGGCCTTCCAGGCGCTCCAGTACTGCATTGCGGAGATGGACCGGCTCTACGCCCTGCTGGACGCCCTGTGCGTACGGGACATAGCGAGCTTTAATGTCAAGGCGGCCAAAAAGACGCATACCACCGATCCCCTCCCGCACATCGTGGTGGTGATCGACGAGTTCGCCGACCTGATCGCAGTCACGGGCAAGGACCTGGAATCCACCCTGGCCCGCCTGGCCGCCATGTCGCGCGCGGTGGGCATACACATTGTGCTGGCCACCCAGCGCCCCTCGATCGACGTGATCACCGGCCTGATCAAGGCCAACATCCCGGCGCGCATCGCCTTCATGGTGGCGAGCAAGTTCGACTCGCGCATCATCATCGACCAGGTGGGCGCGGAAAAACTGCTGGGCCAGGGCGACATGCTTTTCCTCTCCGCCCAGGACCCCTTCCCGATCCGCATCCAGGGCGCCTATATCTCGGACCGCGAGGTGGAGGACCTGGTGGCCGAGGTCAAGACCTTCGGCGAGCCGGACTACATTGACGACGAGATCTTCATTGAAGAGGAGGGTGATTTCGACATCGGCCTGGGCGAGGCCGACCCCCTCTTTGACAAGGCCCTGGACATTGTCATGGCCGCGGGCAAAGCTTCCACTTCCTTTGTGCAGCGCAAGCTTAAAATCGGTTACAACCGGGCCGCGCGCCTGGTGGAGGAGATGGAGATCCGGGGCATCGTGGGCCCGGCCAACGGCTCCAAGGCCCGCGAGATCATCCACGTGCCTTCCAAGGCGCGGGACTAGAAGCCACACCCGTCTATTCAATATTATTAATTTCCTCTTACAGCAGCCCGATGTTTTTAATATTCTTTTTACCTATCTCGTCGATGGCCGTAACTTTCTTCACAATGTTTTTAACCTGGCCAGGACCTCATGAATACCCTTCACGATCGATTGAAATATGCCCTGCGCCGACAGGGAGGCGAGGAGGAAGGCGAGAACGGCGGCGTTGGAGCGGAGCAGGCAATTGGTCAGGGTGAGGATGACGGCCCGCCCGGCCGGCGTGTTGTCAACCGTTTTGATCTGGGATACAATTTCAGGCCATGATTGCGGATTCCGGAGCGGCCCTGCAATGAAAGCGTCTGTCATCCTGACCGTCTTCTTGACGGCGTTCACCCGGCGCCTTCAGTATCCGCCGCGGGAACTACCGCACCGGAGGAGCATGCCATGGGTGTTTTGAGAGCGGAAGGGAACCGGATCGTCTTTGAGAAAAGGGATGAGCTGGCCGTCATCGAGCCTTGGGGGCGGGGATGCCTCCGATTCCGGTCCTCACCCAACGCGCGGTTGACCGGGGAGAACTGGAATCTGCTTGTTCCGGAGGAAGCCTCCTGTGAGATCGTCCTGGAAGACAAGCAGGCCACCATCACCAATGGCGATCTGGCCGCGACGATCCATGACAGCGGAAGAGTCGTCTATTATAAAAACGGACGGGAACTGATCGCCGAACGATCGGAATACGCCTTTAACGCGAAATACAGGGAATACCGTTTTTTGGGAGGGGACAATCACCGGGCGACCGTCATATTCGAGCCGTACGCCGATGAGCATTTCTTCGGGCTTGGCCAGGAACAGAATGATTGTTTCGATTTGAAAGGGTCAACAAGCCAACTCCTGCACAAGAACACGAAATCATCCATTCCCTTCGTCTATTCTTCCAGGGGATACGGCTTTCTCTGGAATAATCCGTCCATCGGCCGCTGTGAATTGGCCGCCAATCACACCTTGTGGCAGGCGAATTCAACAAAACAGGTTGACTACCTGGTGCTGGCGGGCAACACTCCGGCGGAGGTCATGGCGTTATACGCGGACCTGACGGGCCATGCGCCGGCGTTTCCCCCCTGGGCCTCGGGTTTCTGGCAAAGCCGACTGCGGTATGAAGACCAGGAGGAATTGCTGACCGTGGCCCGCGAGTATAAGAGAAGGGGCGTCCCGCTAGCGGCGATCGTCATCGATTTCTTTCATTGGCCGGAGCAGGGCGAGTGGAAACTGGATCCCGCCTACTGGCCCGAACCGGTGAAGATGTGCCGGGAACTGGATAAACTCGGCGTCAAGCCGGTTGTATCGATCTGGCCCACCATTAATCCCGACAGCGAAAACTACCGCGTCATGGACGACAGAAACATGCTCGTCAGAACGGAAAACGGACAGTACGGATTGTTCCCCTTTCACGGAATGCAGACGTACATTGACCCGACCAATCCCGAAACCAGAAAGTTTGTCTGGTCGAAAATACGCACGAACTATTATGCGAACGGAATAAAAAATTACTGGTTGGATGAAGCGGAACCGGAGATACACCCGACCCATTTTGATAATTGCCGGTTTTTCATGGGCAACGGTGAAGAGGTCGGACTGGTCTATCCGTATTACTACAACCGGTTGTTTTATGAAGGGTTGCGGGAGGAGGGAGAAACGGAGATCATCTCTCTCACCCGCGCGGCGTGGATCGGCAGCCAGCGCTACGGCGCGCTCGTGTGGTCCGGGGACGTGCCCTCCACGTTCGAGGCGCTGCGGATGAGCGTGAAGACGGGACTGAACATGGCGATGTGCGGCATCCCCTGGTGGAACAGCGACATTGGCGGCTTCTGGGGGGGAGACCCCGCCTCCGACTATTTCCGGGAGTTGATCGTTCGGTGGTTCCAGTTCGGGGTGTTCTGTCCGGTGACGAGGCTGCACGGCGTGAGGAACCGGCCTCCCTCCCAACCCGCGCGTAACCCGGGCGTCAAGGAGCCGAGCGGGGGGGATAACGAGATTTGGAGTTTCGGTGAAAGGAATTATTCGATCCTCAAAGGGCTGATCGCGCTGCGCGAACGCCTGCGGCCGTACGTCCACGCCCATATGGACGTCGCCCGGAAGACCGGTGCGCCGCTCATGCGTCCCATGTTTTTTGAATACCCGGAAGACGAGGCGTGCTCTACACTGGATGACCAATACATGTTCGGAGGGGAGATACTCTTCGCCCCGATTGTCAATCAGGGCCAGACGGACCGGACGGTGTATCTGCCCCAAGGGACGTGGATCGACGTCGGCACCAAAGAATCAGTGAAGGGCGGTCGACGCATTGATCGGCACGCCGACCTACATGAGTTTATCGCTTTCACAAAGCACGGAAGCGGGGCCTTGGCGTTCTTTGACTGACGGTTCCAAACCAAGACAGGGAAAGACGGCCGTGAAGCGGTCGGATGTTTTTTTGCATTTCCGCCATTCTTCACTTATGCTGGGTAGTATCAAGAATCTGGGAGGATTCAGTGGACAGAGTGCAATTGATCGAGTATCAGGGGAAAAAGATAATTCTCCTGGATTATTCAAAACTTCACGCCAAGAACCCCGAGGAAAAAAAGACGGCGTTGGACATAATCGCCAAGGCCCGGGAGATTGCCGACGCCTTTGAGGAAAAAATTCTCTTTCTTTCCGACGTGACCGACTCCCAATCCGACTCCGATTTGGTTGACGCTTTGCGGGAATTTGCCGATTTTACGGCGTCATCCGGCAAGGTGGAGAAGGAGTGCGTGGTCGGCATCAGCGGGGTTCAGAAGCTTCTCGTAAACATGATCAACCTTATGTCGAAATCCAAATTGGTTATTTTCAATACCCGGGAAGAGGGATTGGCATACCTGGCTGAATGAAACCAAGAGTCGCCTTTTGGGATGTCCGTTCTTTTAAGCCAGCCCTTAATCCAA
>CAYQRT010000053.1:0-13246 GCA_964419695.1 uncultured Spirochaetaceae bacterium
CCTCCCGGCGGTATTCCTCGATGAAACGCGCCAGGTAAAGGGCGTACGCTTCGTATGTTTTAGGATCATCCTTCATACTGGACCCGTCAAACGTGTCTTTCTTCTTCATCCAGGTGGGGGGCGTCCAGGCCGAACCCCAGACTTTGAGGTCGGGCCGGTATTTCATGGCCGCCTTGATGTAGGGGATCAAGGCCCGGCGGTCACGGTCGATTGAAAAGAACTCCATCTGAAAATCGTTCGGCGTCTGGTCGAGCGTATAGCGGTCGAGCGCGTAGTCGCTTGATCCAATGGGAACCCGGCAGATGTTGAAGCCCGCGCCCCTGACCGAATCAAACAACATGGAAAGCACTTCCTCCCGTTGTTTCCCGGAAATTAAAGAAAGCGCCTCCCATCCCTTTTCATTGAAACACCCGCCGAATCCCTGGATGGCCTGCCGTCGGTCCGCCGGATTGATGACGATATCGGCTTCCTTATCCGCCCCTTTGTAGATTGTAAGGGCCGGCGCGTCTTTCCAAGGGGTCTGTACCACGGACACCTTGATCAGGGCCTTGCTTTTCTGAACTTTCTGTCCCCGGACCTGCGCGAAGGCCAGGGTGGAGAGGGCAATAAAAAGAAAAACAAAGGGTATCATCTTCTTCATGGGCATGTCTCCTTGATCGTTTATCATACCGCATCACGCCGCACGTGGCAAACGCGCGCCCGCGACCGGCAGCCGACGGGACAGCACTAAAAAGGGCCCCGCCGAGTGCGGAGCCCTGCCGATCGCATGCTTCCGGATGAGGCCGGGACGGGAGAACCGTCTCAACCTTCCAACTAAAAGTGTCGTTGATACGATTTATTTGAACTCCCTGATCGCCTTGATATCATCCTGCGACAAGGCTGCATCGTAGATGCGAAAATCGTCAAGCTGACCCTCCAGAAGCCGGTCCAGCGAACGTTCGTTATCAAGGCAGCCGAGACTGACGCCGAACGTGTCGTCGGGGCTTGTGCTGGTTTCCTCCGCGCTGGCCACCGGTTCACCGTCAATATAGAGGGTGATGTTTTCCTGATCCTTGACCATGGCAACATGATGCCACTCGCCGTCCTTGTATGCTTCTTCAGTATTGATGTTCTGGCCGCCGCTCTGTCCCAGGGGAAAGCGATGCAGGTAGCGGAAGGTACCGTCCAGGTTGAGTTCGAGCAGGATGCCGTGCATAACGCCCGGGGCATACGCCGATATCAGGTCCATGCGCTTCAGGACGTCCGCCGGCACGTGGTACCAGACGGCGATCGTGTACACGGGCAGGTCGAAATTACCGTCAATGAAGGCGTTCCCGTCCACACCGTCAAAGGAAAGACACCCGCCGATTTTACCGGCGGGATCGAACGCCGCGCCCCCCGCCAGTACGCAATCCACGCTTTTACCGCTGGAATCCTTAGCCACCGTACCGGACGTTTCATCGAACTTCCACCAACCTACCATTTCCTTGATCACGCCGCCGTGTGTAGCGCACCCGGACAGGCTGAGAACAGTAATGGCCAACAGCACCAATAGAAGTTTTTTATACATCCTCACTCCTCCTTAATATTTTCAAACCGAACGTACCGTCCGGTTGAAGCCGAACTGACAGCGGCCACCACGAGACCGGGAAGCGAGAAGGAAATTGAACCAGCTCCATATCAACTGAAGCCGTTACCCCTGAACACGTCATACATACCCTTTCATGGATTGCCTGAGCAGGGAACGGCCGGCGGGGATATCACCCGGCTATTTCTTGTCCGTTTGTCGGCGTCCTTCGGCCAGTACCTCCGCGACCGCGAAGTAGGCCGGTTTAGGCTGGTATTCTCCGTCAAATAAAAGGGCGGCGCCATACCCCTTGTACGAGTACGCTATCCAGGAATCTCGGTCCGTGGCGCCCCAGGTGGTGATGCTTGTGACACGCGGATTGTCCATGGCCAGGGTGAAAAATCCGCGGTAATTTTCCGCTTGCTGTTTGAACTGCTCCGGCGTCCCCACTCCCGGGATGCGCACGTCGAGTTCGGTGATATGGACTTCAAGGCCCAGATCGGTGAAGCGCTGGATGTTCTGAGCGATATTTGTAAAATTAATATTGCCTACGGTCATGTGCGCCTGCATACCGAATCCATGTACGGGAACGCCCTTGGCAAGCAGTTTTTTCACCAATTCGTACGTGGCCGTTGATTTGGCGTTGATCATCTCCACGTTGTAATCATTGATAAAAAGCCTCACGTTCGGGTCGGCCTCATGAGCCCAGCGGAAGGCCTTCTCAATATACTCCTCGCCGCAGGTGGTATACCAGAAACTGCCGGCTTGCCGCAACTTGCCCGTGTCCTCAAATATCTCATTGACCACGTCCCAGGCGTAGAGGCGCCCCTTATAGCGGGAAACGACCGTGGTGATGTACTCTTTTAGAAAGGCCAGCACCTGTTCCTTGCTCCAACCGGACTCCGACAACCACTTGGGTACTGAACTGTGCCAGATCAGGGTATGGCCGCGGACTTTCATGCCATTCCCCTCGGCCCACTTGATGATATAATCGGGCGATTTGAACAAATAGGAATCCTTGTGATAGGCGACGGAAGCGCATTTCAACTCGTTCTCAATAGTCAGCGAGTTGAACTCGCGGGCGGCAACATCCCTGAATTTCGGGTTGTTCAATTTCCCGCGGGTCGAAGCCGCACCGATAAGCAGGTGCTGCTTGGCGGCCAGGGCACGCAAGGGAAGCGACTGGGGGTCGACCTTCTGTTGGGCGGACACGCTGCCGCCCAGGAACAACATGGTTAAGATTACGAGCGCGCGAAACCGGTAGTTCATCATCTTCCTCCGTACTCAAATGTAGGGTATGCTGGAACTCAAATGCTTTTCAGTATTTCCGATTATAATCGTTTTCTATTTCCTTACAATATAACAAGATAAGATATGCCGTCGATGACAAAAACAGAAAACCATTGGCTATGGAGTATAAATGAATTCCACGCGACGTTCAATATGAATTATGTCAGGAAAAACAGGTCAAATCCACGTCGGACTTTCTCGCCTCGGCCCTAGAGGCCGGCTCTCCGAATTCAGGGTAATGCGAGGCAAAACAAGCGGGGCAGAGTCCGTGACTGATTACATGATCCCGGAGGAATGAGGCGCTGCCTTGGCAAGAAACCCAGTCTCCCGCAGAACTGCGCACTGATCCACAACCCGCGCAAACGAGAATAAAGGTACTCTTGGCTTCCGCCTTTTTCACACACCCGTTCATCTCAATCTGTCTCACTTCCCTGATCAATTTTAGCTCTATTTTCTCTAATATCCCTTATATTATCGCCACTCCCATTGATAAAATTGAGATCATTATGTCCCAAGGACTTGTGCTTCCTGACAATTATTCAATGGGGGGAGATTCAACTGCTTTCTTGACGGTCTTGCAGGAAAGGAATAATATCATTGCCAACAAGGAGGATTTCCATGGCTTGGAGTATTATATATTTCATTATCGCGATTGCGGCGGCCGTGGTGGGCATCTGGAATTTAGCCCAGCGCAAATTCGTGTTTCTGTCGATTGCCTGTCTGCTTTTCTTCCTGGTGGTGTTGTTCGATTATATAATCCGGATCGGCGTGACCCAGTTTGAATTGATTCCGGGAACGACTGTGGGGCAGCTCACACTCTTCGGCGTTATTCCCATTTTCATTATTCTCGCCTTTTTTACGAGGAATAGCCGCTAAGCCGAACGCCTGGTTAGGTTTTTCTTAACGCACATGCCAGTATAAAATAAAGGCACCGGCTGTGGTTGGTACCGCTGTCAATCACCCCGGAACGCGGTCAGAGCGATCTCCACCCCGGCTCCCAGGGGGAGGGCCGCCACTTGAACCGTGGTCCTAGCCGGTTTGGCTCCATCCATGGCTCGCTCATAGAGTTCATTAATCGTCTTGAAATGCGACAAATCGGTCAGGTATATGACGGTGGCCACCACATCGGAAAAATCGGCGCCGCCCGCGGCCAGTACCTGGCGCAGGTTTTCCAATGCCCTGGCCGCCTGCGCTTCCACGCCGCCGCTCGTCAAAGCACCCGTCTGAGGATCAACGCCCAACTGTCCCGATGTAAAGATGAATCCCCCCGCGGCTGTGGCTTGCGCGTACGGGCCGATCGGCTGTGGTGCGTCGGGGGAATGAAGAATCGATGCCGGCATCTGTCTCTCCTTTGATTGGCGGCGGACCGCTAAAAGATCATGGTGGCGAAATAATCCTCCACCGTCTCCGCCCGGCGGATCAGTTCCACGCTTCCGTCCTCTCTGAGCAGCAGTTCCGCGGAGCGGAGTTTGCCATTGTAGTTAAACCCCATGGCGTGGCCATGGGCGCCGGCGTCATGGATCACCAGAATGTCTCCGATGTCGATTTCCGGCAGGTGCCGCTGCACGGCGAACTTGTCGTTGTTCTCGCAAAGGGAGCCGGTTACGTCATAGACGCGCGAGGCCGGGACCTGCTCCTTGCCGAGCACGGTTATATGATGATAGGCCCCATAGACGGCCGGACGCATCAGGTTGGCCATGGAGGCGTCCAGGCCCACATACTGCCGGTAGATGTCCTTCTTGTGCAGCACGGTGGAAACAAGGTAGCCGTACGGCCCGGTGATATAACGGCCCAGTTCGGTGAAGATCTTCAGGGGATCCAATCCGGCGGGTACCACCACCTCGCGGTACGCATCGCGGATTTCCTTGCTTAAGGCCTCCACGTCCACCGCGTCCTGTTCCGGCCGGTAGGGAATGCCGATGCCCCCGGAAAGATTGACGAACTCGATCCGCACACCCGTCTTGGCCCGCACTTCCGCCGCCAACTCAAAGAGCATGCGCGCGGTCTGCACGTAATGGGATCGGTCGATGTCATTGGAGATGATGAAGGAGTGCAGCCCGAACCGCTTGGCGCCCAGGTCGCGCAACCGGGCGTATCCCTCAAAGACCTGTTCATGCGTAAAGCCGTATTTGGACTCCACCGGATTGCCGATGATGGCGTTCCCGGTGCGGCGCGGCCCGGGATTGTAGCGGATGGAGATGACGTCGGGGATACCCGCATGTTTGTCCAAAAAATCGATATGACTGATATCGTCCAGATTGATGATCGCTCCCAGCTCCCGCGCCTTTTTGTACTCTTCCGCCGGAGTAGCGTTGGAGCTGAACATGATATGCTCGCCCGTGATCCCCACGCGTTCGGAGAGTAAAAGTTCCGGCAGGGAACTACAGTCGCTCCCGAAGCCCAGACCGGAAAGCATCTTCACAATGCGCGGGTTAGGGCAAGCCTTGACCGCATAGTATTCCTTGAAACCCGGCACCCACGCAAAGGCCTTGAGAAAGCGGCGGGCGTTTTCCTTGATCCCATGCTCGTCGTAGAGGTGAAACGGGGTGGGGTATTGGCGAATGATCTTTTCAATGTCCGTCTTGGAAAAGGGAAGGGTTTTGGCTGTCATGCGTGGTCATACCTTCGAGTAGAAATAGTTGTGTTCAATATAATACGCCCGCCATTGGCGGTCAAGCCGAGGGGAACAGCGCTGGTACGGCTCCTCCCGGCCTATTTCTTCCTGAAGGTGATCCTCCGGCCCGCCAGGTACGTGGGCGTAAGGCCCTCTTCTTCGCCGCCGAACTTGGGGCTGTAGGCGAACACCAGCCAACCGGCCCGGTCCGAACCCGCGTCCAGAATGACGGCCGGTGTACAGGAAACCGACCGGCGCGGAAGAGAAACAGGAAAGTCTTTGATAAGCCGGGAGGGCGTGGACCACTGAATTCCATCGGCGGAATAGGAAAGGTAGATGCCGCACTTGTCCAGGCCCTTGTTCTGTACGAATTCCCACCAAAAATCGATGATAAACACCATGACGTACTGGCCGAGAGTTTTCGAATAAAAGACGCTGGGAGAGCTCGCGTCGGCCCCATCCATATCCCGCGCGCTGTACACCGGCGAATCAGCCCCTCCCAGCCCGTCTTCGGAAAAGGCCCCGTTTCTGAATTTCTTGAACATGCCCGGAATCGGGGGGCCGGCTTGCAGGTCCGCGCGCGCCAGGCAGATATCTACCGCCCGTCCCACCGATTTATCAAGATCAGATCGTGAATATTCCGTGTAGTAGAGATACAAATAGCGTCCTGTTTTATCCGGAACCACGCAAGCCTCGCTCACGCCGCGCGTGGTCTGCCCGTCATAGGCCCGATACAACTTGGGATGTACGCTTTCCAGCACCGCTCCCAACTTTTTCCACGTGGTCCCTCCGTCCGAGGAAACCGCCACGCCGATGCGGCTGTAATAGATATTACCGGGTTCGGTGGCCACCCGGGGCTCATTTTCGAAACCCTGATAATCCCAGGCATAATAAAAGGCGTAGAGCCTGCCGTCAGTGTGAGCGTAGACTCCGGAAACGGAAATCCGTCCGTTGTCGATGGATCCTTTTCCTCCCCTGGACAGGATTTGCTGCCTCCTAGAAAGGTTGAGAAGGTCCGTACCCTCCACCAAAAATGAATCATCCCAGACGGACATGAGCAAGCGGTAGGGATTGCGTCCGGCCACCGACACCGCGCTATTGGGGAAAAAACTGAGCCCCAGGGCGCCGGATTCCAGGACCGTCCGCTGTTTTCCCAGGGAAACATCAATGACGTCGCCCGCCGTGGTCCGGGTCTCGAGGCGGCCCGCGACCCGAGGCCGGATATAGGTCTCGGTGAAGGCACCCGGTTCCTTGACGGCCACCTCATAGGTTTTAGCCGAATTCGCGCCTGGCGTGACCGCGAGCTGACCCGGAGCCCAACCGGGTTTTCTCACGGAGAATCTCAGGGTAACGCCCTCGGCGAACAGGCCGTCAAAACGCCCCACGCCCAGGTACTCCTCCCCCAGAAAGATTTCCGCGTCGTCCGGTTGGGCGATGATGCCCACCGCATAATAGCTCAGTTCCGGGGCGGACTGTTCTCCCGCGTCGGTCTGGACGGGCATGTTGCGGATGATGCGCTTCTTCATTCCCTCAACCCGCTCCAGCAGTTTCTTCTGGTCCGCCCCCTGCGCCCGGGGCGCGGGCGTGTTTTTCAGGAGGTCGATACGGGCCTTAGCCGCGACTGCGGGGAATCGTTCACCGTCTCCGGCGGCCGCCCTCACCGTCTGCATGACCTTCTCCGCGGCCGCCAGATTGGCCGCGGTCACCGTGACCGTCTGGGCCGCGTTCACCAGCCGCTCGGCGCCGGTCAGGGCCGCTACCGCGGCTTGAAATTCCTCATCCCCTCCCGAAAGCTCGTCGGGCAGATTATCCGGATCCAGAACGGCCGGAGCCACTGACACCCGGCCCTCCCTGACCGACAGCACGGTGGCGCCCCCGGCGGCGACGGTAACGGCGAATTCGGTGCCGCGCACGCCGCAGATGGCGGTCTTGGTTTTCACCCGGAACCGGTCGGCGCCGCTGAGTTTTTCCACCTTGGCGATCACCGAACCGGCGGCGACACTCATATCAATCTGTTTGCCTGCGGCGGCGAGCATGACCCGCGCCAGGTTGACTTCCGTATCGGCTTCCAGCCTGAGGGCGGCCGTATTGCCGAACTGGAGTTCGCAGGACGATTTGGCGCCGGTCCTGACTGATTGATCGGTGTTTACATGGGCGCCCGCCTTGATCGGGGTCCAGTCTGCCTGACCACGTACCGTCACATCTCCGGACGTAAAGAGCACCAGGGCCCGGCCGTCCGCGACGGAAACCGCGACACCGTGCTCCGTCGCCGGGGACGCCATATCGTTTTCCTGCGGGCAGGCTGTGAGACCGGCCAATACCGTCAAAAGCAGGAAGACACGCAGACAGATCGTGGTGTTCATTCGGCACACTCCGCTCAAGAAAAAATAACACCCGGTTTACCAAGGCTTCCGTGAAATAAACTCATGGTGATACTGCAATTGTAGCGCTCGCCCAGGAAAAATCAATCGCTTTTCCTGTTTTGGGATAGCGGCAGTTCTACAGGTTGACGCCCAAGGCCTTTTCCACGGTGAACCGGATGAATTTCATGACGTCATTCGCCTTCAAGCCGATTTCACTCGAACGCGACACCTTGACCGCGGCCATGATTCCCAGGAAATAAACCACCAGCGCCGTGTCCATCATGTTCTTATCGAACCCTTCCAGGTTCTTGTTGTCCTTGGCGATGGTCTTGAGGAGCGAAAGCATGATCCCGCTCAATTCCTCCACCTTCTCCTCGATTTTCGTATAGGTGATCGCTTCCGAAAGCAGGATGTTAACCAGATCGAGATCATTGAGGATCTCGGGCAGAAAATGGTCGATGATGACTTTCAACTTGTCCTCGGCGCGCTTGGCCGAGGAGACGGTTTCCACCAGCCGGTTGCGGAGATCATCCCAGCCTTCATTGACGATGGCCTTGACTATCTCCTCTTTCCCTTTGAAGTATGTATAGATACTGCCCACGGGCAAACCGGTTTCCTTGGTGATATCGGACACCGACGTGTTGAAGAATCCCCGTTGGGAAAAAAGCGTCTTGGCGGCTTGAAGGATCAACTGCCTTTTGGTTTGGTCTTTGGCTCGCGCCATGCGTTTAATCCTCGTCGAGAAGTGTGTCCCAATAGTATGGTAGACTTTTTCAACCCGTCTGTAAATATGGCAATGCCCCGGTTACATCTCCAAAACGGACAATATACCCCGCAGACACCGATTGAGGCCGGGCAGAAGACGGCGGCGGGTCCATACATCCTCGGGCGACTGCACAAAACGGGAGGGCACCAGCTCCGCCCGGCCGGCGGAGACAAAGCCTGCCAGCAGGGTTTCGTCCACCTCCGGATGGAATTGCAGGCCCAACAGCCGCTCCTCGGCCCAGAACGCCTGCCGCTCGGTCGCCGCCGAATAGGCCAGGCGTTGGGCGCCCGCCGGCAGGTCGAAGGTCTCGCCGTGCCAATGGAACATATCGAAAGTGTCCGGCATGTCTTTAAAAAGGAGTGACGTCCGCCCTTCCGGAGTCAGCGTGACCGGGAACCAGCCGATTTCCTTTTCCCCGTTCTGATACACGCGCGCGCCCAATACCGAAGCCAGCAGCTGGGCCCCCAGGCAGATACCCGCTACCCGGCGGCCGTCCGCTACGCAATCCCCGATAAAACGTTTCTCGATTTTCAGCCAGGGATGGGTCGCCTCGTCATTAACGCTCATGGGCCCGCCCATGATCAACAGCAGGTCGAACGTATTCGTGGCCGGAGGCGCGGTACCCGCGTAAAGTTCAATCACGGCCAGATCGTGACTGCGTTCCCGGCACCAGGCGGCGATTGCGCCCGGAGTTTCATGAGGTTCGTTTTTGATACAGAGGACGCGCATCCAGACACTCCTTCTTTCGCATTTTCCCCTTTTACGGTACACTGTATGAGGCGTTCCGGCAATCCTCTCCCCATACCGGCGAGGAAGGCCGGGAGCATTCATTCCATAACCCGAAGGAGCGTCCTCATGAGCATCGTGAGCACCGCGTCGCCGATCGTCGAATCAGTGAAGTCCGCGGCCCAGAGCGTGGACATGATCGTCGAGTTTGTTAAAAAATGGCGCGCCTACCGCATCAGCGACATGGCCACCCTGAAAATGCTCTACCTGGAGCTGGACCGCCTGCAGGAGTTGATAGAACTCATCGACAACAAGGGATTCATTAAAAAAGCGGTGGACGGCGGCGGGATCTTCAGCCTCCTGCGGGGCGTGGAACTGCCGGTGACCGGCCTGGTGCTGGCCCGGGAGGAGAAACACAACGTCTTCAAGAAGATTATGAAACGGGGCATCATCGGGCGGCGTAAAAACCGCTCCGGATCCCGCGACTATGAAAACGTCCTGCAGGGGCTGAGCTTCATCTACTCGAAGACGGCCATTCTCAAGCAGTTGGCCGCGGCGAACGACAAAACCTTGTTGCGGGAAATCAAGTTGGCCGAGCGCCTCCGGAATATCGGGGAAAGCGTCAACCTGGTCCTGAAGATGCTGGTCACCTTCCCGCAGGTGAACGTCATCGCCCGGCGCTGGCACCGGCCGGAATAAGCCGAAGTGATGCGCCCTCCCCGCCCCCCCGTATCCACCGTCACCGCCGTTACCCCCGTCCGCTGCCGCATCACCGGCGGGTTCTGGAAAAGGATTCTGGAAACCGTACGCAGCCGCACCATACCGTTCGTTTTCAACCAATGTGAAAACGCGGGACGCCTGGAAAATTTTCTGATAGCCGGAGGGAAACAATCCGGAGCGGCGCGCGGAAAAATGCCCTTCGACGATTCCGATGTCTACAAGTTCGTCGAAGGCGCCTCCCTCGCCCTCACGCGCGACCCCGACCCACGGCTTGACGCGCTCCTGGACCGCGTAATCGAAATCATCGGACAGGGGCAGGAAGCGGACGGGTATCTCACCACCTGGTTCTCCATAGACCGCCGGCGTCCGCCCGTGCCCTGGGTGGACGCTTCAAGCGGACGCTGGACCGGTGAAGCGAGCAGCCACGAGTTGTACAACTCAGGCCACCTTTTTGAAGCGGCGGTGGCCCATCACCGCGCCACCGGCAAGCGCAGCCTCCTCGCTGTCGCCCTGAAAAACGCCGATCTCCTGACTGCGTCATTCGGTCCCGGCCGCCTCACCATCCCCCCGGGACATCAGATCGTGGAGCAGGGGCTCCTTTCCCTCTACCGCCTGACAGACCGACGGCCGTATCTCGACCTGGCTCGCTTTTTTCTGGAGTGGCGCGGCCGTCGCGCTACGCACCCCCTCTACGGTGCCTACAGCCAGGACCACCGCCCCGTGGCCAGGCAGCGCGTTGTGGTCGGACACGCGGTGCGGGCCATGTATCTCTACGCGGGCATGACGGACTACGCGCTGCTTACCGGCGATTCCGCGTACCGCAGGACTCTTATCCGCCTGTGGCAAGACCTGGTGCGGGGCAAACTTTACCTCACCGGCGGGTTGGGCGCGCGACACGAACAAGAGGCGCTGGGAGAACGGTTCGAGCTGCCCAACCGCACCGCCTACTGCGAAACCTGCGCCGCCATCGGCAGTGTCTCCTGGCACCAGCGGCTGTTTCAGCTCGCCCCCCGGGCCCGCTACTACGATGTTCTGGAGTACACCCTGTACAACGGGGTACTGGCCGGCCTGGGCCTGGACGGTGAGAGTTTCTTTTACGTCAACCCCCTGGAAGCGGACGGTGAGTTTCCCTTTAATCACGAATCGCTCACGCGCCTGCCCTGGTTCGACTGCCCCTGCTGTCCCAGCAACCTGGTCCGCTTTCTGCCGTCCCTGCCCGGGTTGGTCTACGCCCAACAGGGTGACATACTTTACGTCAACCTTTACGCCGCCTCCCGGGTGGAATTCAGGATCGAAAATGCGTCCGTGGTCATCGAACAGCGTACGGACTACCCGTGGCAGGGGAGCGTACGATTCACCGTATCCTGCGACATGCCCCGCTGTTTCAGTCTGCGGGTGCGTCTGCCCGCCTGGACGGGAAAGCGTCCGTTCCCCGGAGGACTGTATCATTTCATCGACGGTGATCGGAAACAACCCGCCTTGTTCATTAACGGCCGCGAGACACGCATACAATCCGTTCACGGCTACGCTTCGGTGGAGAGGGAATGGCGGCAGGGGGATGACGTGGAACTCCGGCTTCCCCTCGGTATCCGGCGGGTGGCGGCGCGCGGACGCGTCACAGCCGATCGCGGCCTGGCGGCGCTGACGCGCGGTCCGCTGGTGTATTGCGTGGAAAATGTGGATCACAACGGCAGCCTGGACACGGTCCGCTACACTGAAGGGATGACCTGGAAAGCCGTGCCCTGCGACCGCCTTTCCAGCGGCCTCCACGCGCTCGTCGGCACCCCTCCCGCCGGCGCGCGGGGAGATGGCGTCTACGCCGTTCCCTATTTCGCCTGGGCCAATCGCGGCGCGGGCGCCATGAAGGTCTGGCTCCCCCGGTAATTCCTTTGACCAAACTCTTTTTTTTTTCTACAGTCGATCCATGGACATATCCAGGCACACATCATGGTTTGAAAAAAGGGTGTTACGACGGTTTCTCGATTACGTAACCTTTGAGACCACCTCCGACCGGAACAATCCCTCCTGCCCCAGCACCCCCGGCCAGCGCGTCTTGGCTGAGTCCCTGGTCGCTGAATTAGGCCGCCTGGGCGTCTCCGCGTCGGTCGACGGAAACTCATATGTCCGCGCCCGGCTCAATACCAACACATCCTCCATACCCGCCCTGGTGCTCATCGCCCACCTGGATACTTCCAGCGACGCCCCGGGCGGTAAGGTGACGCCGCGGGTGCATACGCGCTATGACGGCCGGCCCATCAAACTCAAGGACGGCGTGGTGGTCGACCCCGCGGCATCCCCCGACTTGCGCCGGTACGTGGGCGGCACCATTATCACCTCCGCGGGCGACACGCTTCTGGGCGCGGACGACAAAGCGGGCCTGGCCGTCATCATCTCCGCCGCCGAATTTCTCACCCTCCATCCGGAGATCAAGCACGGTCCGGTGGAGATTATCTTCACACCGGACGAGGAGATCGGCCGGGGCACCGACCGTTTCCCCCACGATTTCGTTACGGCTCCGGCGGGCGTCACTGTGGACGGTGACGGGGATGGAAGGGTGGAGGGCGAATGTTTTACCGCCTGGCTGGTTAATGTTTCCGTGACCGGCACAAGCTACCACCCCGGAGAAGCCCGCGGCCGGCTGGTAAACGCGGTGGAGATCGCGGGAGAATTCGTGAGCCGCGTGCCCAAGGAAGAGAGCCCGCAGGCCACCGACGGGCGTTACGGATACTACGCCCCCATTTCCCTCAACGGATCGATTGAAACGGCGGCCGTCGCATACATCATCCGGGATTTTGACGACGGTGTCTGCCGCAGGCGGATCCGGTCATTACGAGTTCTGGCCGCCTCCCTGCAGGCGCTTCATCCCGGGGCGCGGCTGACCGTCAAGGCGCGCAAGCAATACGCCAACATGAAGCCCTTCATCGCGGGGGCCCGCTATGACATTTTGGGAATCCTCAAAGAGGCGGTCCGGCGGACGGGCTTTGCGCCGGTTGAAAAAAGCATCCGCGGCGGCACCGACGGCTCCCGCTTGAGTGAAGGCGGTCTCCCCTGCCCCAATCTCTTCGACGGCGGCTACGACTACCACTCGCGCTGTGAGTGGGCCAGCCTTTCAGCCATGACCCGTGCGGCCATGACCCTCGTCCACCTGGTCGCCCTCTGGGCAAGGAAGCCTGCATTGCGGACTGAAAAAGATTTAGCCACAAAGGCACGAAGGACACAAA
>CAYQRT010000054.1:0-13194 GCA_964419695.1 uncultured Spirochaetaceae bacterium
GGATGGTCTCGATAGGGGCGTCGATACGGAATTCCTTTTCCAGGTACGATTTGATCTTGCTGGTCGGGGCCACGAAATAGTCGGGACGCAGGTAAAAGCGGCGCAGCACGGAAACGAGCAGGTTCTGGGGCAGGAGGCCCCAGAAAAGGTAGTGCGTGTAGTATTTCCACAGGGTGTGCAGGGTGAAGACGTACGGAACTTCCAGCCGGCGGGCTACGGCCGCTCCCACCAGGCCCAAAGAAAATTCAGTATGGCCGTGTACCACGTCCAGCTCCTGCCGCCGCGCCCGGCGCAGCGCCTTGCGGAACAGGGGAGAGGCCATGAAAAATTCCTTTTGAAAAGGGTAGGTGACCGCGCGTTGACGGAAGATGTGTTCTGAAGTTTTTTTTTCCCGGCCGATGACCGGCGCGTAGGTATACACCCGGTGCCCGCGAGTCTCCACCGCGGTTTTCAGGTTCTTCATGGAAACGACCACGCCGTTGATCTGGGGTTCCCAACAGTCGGCGAAAAAACCGATATTCATCCGCGGTGAGTGCTCCTGTGATCTTTGACGACCCAATCGTAAAAATCGCCCACGGCCCGGCCGTAGGCCTCGTCGCCGTAGCGCAGGGATCCGGCCCGCGCCTCCGCGCCCAAACGCCGCCTGAGATCATGATCGCGGATAAGAAGGTCGACCGCGGCGGAAAATTCCCGCGTGGTGGAAAAGATCAGGCCGTGCCGGCCCCGGTCGATGATGTCCAGGCTGGCCGGATCGTCCTTGACGATGACGGGCAGGTCCGAGGCCAGGGCTTCCACGGTGACCAGCCCCTGGGTCTCCGATACCGAGGCGATGGCGAAAGCGTCCGCCATCCGGTACATGAGGGGCATTTCCTCATAGGGCCTGTATCCGGTGAAGACGACCGAGCGCTCCAGCCCACGGGAGCGGGCGTAGCGCCGGTAGTGCTCCAGATAGGGGCCGCTGCCCACGATCATGAGTTTAAGGTGGGGGTGGGCGGGAAGCAGGGCGGCCACGCCGTCCATGAGCACGGAAAGGGCTTTTTCCTTACCCACCCGGCCCGCGAACATGAGCACGAAATCATCGGGACCGAGCCCGTACACCGCCCGGCGGACCGCCCGCTCCGCGGCGGTCAGGTGGGCTTGATGGAACATATCGAGCTTGATGCCGGTGGGAATGATCGCGATCGGTTTTTTGACACCCATAATATCTACCAGGTACCGCTCGGCTTTTTCCGAGGGGGCGATGAAGTAGTCCGGCAGCCGGTAGATAATGGAGAGAAAACAACGAAACAGCGAAAGGGGCACCAGGCCCCACATGAAGTAATGGCTGTAGAATTCCCAGAGGGTATGCAGGGTGAGCACCGAGGGAATGCCCAGCCGGCGCGCCACCTGGGAGGCCACCATACCCAGGGTGAATTCGCTGTGCAGGTGCACCAGGTCGATCCGCCATTTCCGGGCCTGCCGCAGCGCCGCGTAGGGCAGGGGACTGGAAAAATAGAATTCGGGCTGGAAGAAGTATTTGACCGCCCCCTGCCGGAAAATACGGTCGAATTCATCATGGTATCCCGGGTAGCGGGGCGCGAATACATGCACGGTGTGCCGGTCCGGGGGCAGCGCGCCGGCCAGGGCCTTGGTGGAGGTCACGACGCCATTGATCTGGGGATCCCAGCATTCGGAAAAAAACGCGATATTCATACTGTCCTATCTGTCGCGGGACGCTTCCACCAACAAGGTGCGCGCCCCGATCTGTTCGGTGTCGACCAGGAAAAGCAGCGTGTATTTTCCGGGACGCGGGAACACGGCGCCCACGATGGTGGGGGTCAGTTCGACCACGTCGCTTTTCTGCTTGACTTCGAATTTTCCCGTCAGGGGCAGGATGGTCTGGTTCGTTTCATCCTCTACCAGATTGAGTGAGAAGGTGTGTTCACCCGAAACATTGGTTACGGCCGCGTAAATGGCCCAGGGAGGGAAGGAGGCCGGAAAGGTCTGGGCGAAAAACCGGGTAAACGTGCCGATAATGCCCTTTTTCCCGTTGTCTTCCGTAATGATTTTATCCGCAAATAACAGCCCCGCCAGGACCGGTTCATCCATGCCTCACTCCTCGTGTCCCACTATAATACAAAACAAGGACCAGGGGGAAGGGTCACGGGGGAGAAGGACGGAGAGTGGAACGAAAAGAAGGTGTTCCCCGCCGGGGGGACCGGCAGACGGCCGTCCGGGGGCGGCATACCGTTCGTCAGGCGTTTTCCACCGCCGGTTTTTCCGCGGCGGCCGCGGCCTGCTGTTTCTTGTTTTCACTGGCATTGCAGATCTTGCAGACGGAGATCTTCTGCTTGTTGACTTCCCGTTCGTAGATCACTTTGACCCCGGTGCGCTGGCAGAGGGGGCAGGTCCCCCGTCCGCTGCGGAGTTTGTTGCGTATTCCCTTGCCGCGATGCGATTTGGACATCAGTCGGATTCCTTTCTCGTGGATGGATAAGGCGATACAGTAACCGGACGGGCGGCTTTCGTCAAGACCCGGTGTCCCCCGCCCGGATCGGTCTCACGCGCCTGGGGCTGCCTGATCGCCGGATCGGAAGCGGGCGGTCAACTCGGTCAGGCGCCGGCCCAACAGGCGGCAGGCCTCGGATTCGCTGCCCGGCTCGGGGCGGCCGACCGCGACCGCTCCGTAGTGGAGTGTCTGTCCCGGACCCGTGTAGTCCGTTACGCCGAAGACCAGCCACCCGTAATTGAGAAGTATCGTGAGGATGGACTGGCAGACCAGTTCGGCGCCGCCGCCCCGGCCCCCGGCGGAGGCGAAGGCGCAGCCGATCTTGCCCGTCACTTTACCCCAGACCCGGGGACAGACTTCGTCCCAGAAGGACTTCATGGGCGTGGAGACCAGCCCCACGTGGGTGGGCGACCCCACGGCCAGGCCGTCGCACCAGATCAGGTCGTCGGCCGCCGCGTCGCGCACGTGACGCAGGCGCACTTCCGTGCCCGGCACGGCCGCGGCGCCGTCGCGCACCAGTTCAGCCATGGCTTCCGTGTGGCCGCTGCGGGTGTCGTAGAGAACGAGTATCTTGGTCACGGGATCCTCCGTGTCTTGCAGCATACGCCGGATCCGCGTTCCCGTAAAGTGCCGGGAGCGCTTCCCGGCCATGAAGAAATATTTTCATTTTATCTCTTGCAATTTGTTTCATTTGTGATTAAGTATCATTATACTTAACATATTGAGAGGAATATGAATCATTATATGTACAATCTTGCTGACGCCTCGCGAATTGCTTCCCTCGTCCAGGACGGGTGGAGGTCGTGCGACCCAGTGGGGAGGGGACGTATGTTCCTTCACAGGCTTATAACAGAAAAGGAGAGACTTACATCATGGAAGCATCGTTACTTCCACAGGACGACAGCGAACCTCCGGGTACCGTCTTCGTCCCACGTCAACGAATTAAAAAAACACGTTCGCACAACGCCCGCATGTTATTTCCGGAAAACGAAATCGGATCGCCGCTTCTTGGTGGGATCGTCCATGACCGCTTAAAATTCCCTCCTCAAACATCATCACCTTCCAGCCCTTGCGTCTCAGCCTTCCGTGAACGCCATTATCCATTGGCCACCGACGCCGAATGGAACAACTGGCGCTGGCAACTGCGGAACAGGATAAGACGGTTCGAAGACCTGGCGCGACTGGTGGAGCTGAGACCAGACGAATACAGCGTGGACGCGTTCAATCTCTGCACGCTGCCCATGGCCATCACGCCGTACTACGCGGCTCTGCTCGGGCGGGAAGCCAATCCGGATCAGGCCCTGCGCAAGGCCGTAATTCCGTGCACGGACGAATACCTCCGCTCTCCGGGCGAAGAGGAAGATCCGCTGGGCGAAGACTCGGACAGTCCCGTGCCCGGCCTGGTCCACCGCTACCCGGACCGCGTGCTTTTCCTGGTCACCGATTTCTGTTCGGTCAACTGCCGGTACTGCACCCGTTCCCGCATTATCCGCCCCAATGAGAAATATCCGTTCAACATGGGGCAATGGGAACAGGCGCTGGAGTACATACGGGCCCGTACCGAGGTGCGGGACGTGCTGCTTTCCGGAGGCGATCCGCTGACCTTATCCGATGAGAAACTGGAGTGGCTCCTCAGGCACCTGCGCGCCATCCCCCACGTGGAGTTCATCCGGATCGGCACCAAGGTGCCCATGGTCCTGCCCATGCGGGTGACCCGGGGGCTGTGCCGTATGTTGAAAAATTACCATCCTCTCTGGATGAGCATACATTGCACCCATCCGGACGAAATGACCCCGGAGGCGGTCGCGGCGTGCGCCCGCCTGGCGGACTCAGGCATTCCCCTGGGCAGCCAGACCGTTCTGTTGGCGGGGATCAACGATTCAGTGGACGTCATGAAACGCCTCATGCACGGGCTGCTCAAGGCGCGTGTCCGGCCTTATTACCTCTACCAATGCGATCCCATCCAGGGATCGCGGCATTTCCGGACCCCTGTCGCCCAAGGGTTGGAGATCATCCGCGGCCTGCGCGGCCATACTTCCGGATACGCGGTGCCCCATTTCGTAATCGACGCGCCGCACGGGGGCGGTAAAATTCCCCTGCTGCCGGAGTATGTTCAGGGCCGGGATGAAACGGGCCACCTGGTATTGAAGAATTACCAGGGGTGCCTCTACCGCTACCCGGATGGCGGGAACGAGGCCTCTTCCGCCGCCCCGTGAGGAAAGACTATGCGAATCGGGTTGACATACGACCTGCGCAGCGATTACCTGGCTGAAGGCTATAGTCAAGAGGACACCGCCGAATTCGACCGGGAAACAACGATTGAGGCGCTGGCAGGCGCCCTCCAGGAGCTTGGTTATTCCACGGAGCGCATCGGGCACGCCCGGCGGCTGGTGGAGGCCCTGGCCGCGGGTCGACGCTGGGATCTGGTTTTCAATATTGCGGAAGGCCTGTCCGGCGCGGCCCGGGAGGCCCAGGTACCGGCCATTCTCGACGTGTACGGCATTCCCTACGTTTTTTCCGATCCTTATACCATGTCGATCTGTCTGCATAAGGCCACGGCCAAAGCCCTGGTCAGGGCGGCCGGAGTGCGAACCCCGGATTATCTGGTGGTACAAAACAGCGAGGACGTGAAACAAGTGACGGTACCGTATCCCTTGTTCGTCAAACCTTTGGCCGAGGGCACGGGCAAAGGCATCACCGCCGCCTCCCGCGTTACCGGGCCGCACGAGTTGGCCGAGGTCTGCGGCCGCCTGCTGGCAGCCTTCGTCCAGCCCGTGCTGGTGGAACGCTACCTCTGCGGCCGGGAATTCACCGTGGGGATAACCGGCACGGGAAAGGCCGCCGCTTCCCTGGGAGTGCTGGAGATTATTCTCAAGAGGAACGCGGAAACGGACGTGTATTCGTACGACAACAAGGAATGGTGCGAAGAGCGGGTCACCTACCGGCTGGCGGACGACGCCGAGGCCCGGGCGGCCGAAAAGACGGCCCTGGCCGCCTGGCGGGTATTAGGCTGCCGGGACGGGGGGCGTGTGGATCTCCGCTCGGACGATACAGGCCTCCCCCAATTTATGGAAGTGAATCCCCTGGCCGGACTCCATCCCGAACACTCGGACCTGCCCATTCTCTGCGCCCAACGGGGAATTCCCTACCGGCGTTTGATTGAGCTGATTATGGAGAGCGCCCGCCGTGATCTGGTAGGCCGGGCTCGTGTTCTTCACACGCCGACCGGGGCTTGATAATCCGCCTTGTTACCGGTACAACTAAGCTATTATGGAGCGGAATCGCAACGAATTGGAAGAAGGAAAGAAACTTACCCTGGATTTCACCAAGCTGGCTCAGGTGGCGGCCGCCTGTCCTGACGTGATTCCGGCGGCGGTCCAGGATGAAGCCACCAGGGAAGTACTGGTGCTGGCTTACGTGAACGAAAGAGCCTTGCAGGAAACCGTCAGGACGGGGGTGCTTACCCTGTGGAGCACGTCACGCAATGAGCTTTGGGTCAAGGGAAAGACGTCGGGTAATTACTTCTCGGTCAAGGAAATACGCGTCAACTGCGAACAGAATTCATTGCTCTTCGTGGTGAACCCGCAGGGTGACGCCATGTGCCACACCAAAAATTCTTCCGGCCGGGCCCGCAACTGCTATTACCGCCGGCTGAATACCGCCACCATGGAATTGGAAAATACCGATCCCTGAAAACCGCCCTTTCTGCAACGATCCGTTAGTCGCCCTCCGGGATGAAACGGCGCCTTTTTTTCCTTTCCGTCAACATTTTTTTCACTTCCCGTCTTTTATGCTTGACCGCGGGCGGCACCGCGGTTTTTTTGCGTTTTTTCCGGACACGCAAGGCGCCCGTAACCAAATCGGTCAATCGTTCCACGGCCAATTCCAGGTTGCGGGCTTGGGTGCGCTCGTCCTGCACCTGGACCAGCAGCCGGCCGGCTTTGGTGAGACGGGTTTGAAGCGACTCCGTGACCAGCGTCCGTTGGGCGGGGGTGAGCAGCGAAAGGTCCGCCGGGTTGAGAGAGGCCGACACCTTGGTGTTGACCTTGTTGACGTTTTGGCCGCCGGCTCCCGAGGAGCGTGAAAACCGAACCTTTATATTGGCGGCGATACAATGTTTCAGAAGCTGTCTGTCGGGCGACAAGGCTATTTTTTGCGCTGTTTGGGTGAAGCCGCTTTTTTAGTTTTGGCGCTGGCGGTTTTTTTTGCTGCGTTTCTGGTGGGGGGGGATTTCCTCCGGAGAGCGGCCCGCCGAGGTTTTTTGACAGCTGGTTTTTTGTTGCGCGAAGCGGATGTTTTTTTGCCGCTGGATGGCTTGGCCGCGCGCTTGACCGGTTTCTTCTTGGCGGGTTTTGAAGTGGTCCGTTGAGGCTGGACGGCTTTTCCCTTGGCGCTTGTTTTAGGCCGGGCGCCTGACGTGGATTTTCTGCGTACGGGGGATTTTTTTTGCCGTGCCGGCGGCGTTGTTTGTTGGTGTGCCGCACCCAAAACCCGGGGAGGGGTTATCTCCGTGAAACGGGGACGGGGCGTCCTCATTTCCTCTTCCGCTGCCGCTGTTTCCATCGGGGGCGGTGTTTCCTCCGGAGGCGATGAAGATGTCTCTTCCGCGGGAACCGAGAGGGGGGATCCCGCGAAACTGGCCGTCTCCGGAGCCGCTCCCGGCGGCACTTCCGGTTCATCGGCCGGAGGCCAGGAACCGTCCAGGCGGGCCGCCTCATATTCCATACGCAGCACCAGATGCTCCAACCGGTCCAGCTGAGCCCGGCTTTTCTGACGGATGTCGGCCAGCCGCGGCAGGCTGCGGCACTGGGCGTAGCGGAAAACGGCCTCCCGCGCCCTGAGGGCGTAGGTGGGCTGATCGGAACTCTTGTAATAATTGTATAAGAGCGTTTTGGCGGTGTTCGTCAAATCGGATTTGAGGACGTATTCCACCACGCCGAAGATGGCGAACATGAGTGCTTGGTCTTCCATTTTTTAATTCCTCCACCGCCACTCTACCACTCGTTCTCTCGATGTTCAAGCGAGCCGACGGACGTATCGATTATGATGGACTTTTTTCGGCAAATCGGGTACTACTGCAAAGAGTCTCCGGGCCGCGCCAGGTGCGCGGCGCGGGACCAGGCCAAGGAGATGTCATTGTCTGAGCTGATAGTAATCATGCACCAGCGAGTCAGGCCCGGGTCGGGCAAGGATGAGGAGGATACGCTGGCTCAGGCCGCTTTCGTGTCCCACACCCTGGCGGAGTCGGGCATCCGTTCTCGCCTGATGCCGGTGGACTTGAACCTGAAGAAAGCGGCCCGGCGGTTGGCCGTTCTTGGGCCCGATATTGTTTTTAATCTGGTGGAATCCCTGGAGGGGAAGGGCGAGTTCATACATTACGCCGCCGGTCTGCTGGAAAGCCTGGCCATACCCTTCACCGGCGCTCCGGCGCGGGCCCTGTATACCAGTTCACACAAAACGCTGGCCAAGGAGATCCTGCGCCGCGCCGGCATCCGCACCCCTGACTGGTTCCTTTTACCCTCCAACGGGACAAGCCCTGAATCAGCTTTTGTCCCCTGTATCCGGAAGAGCGTCTGGGAACACGCCTCTCTGGGTATGGACGACCAGGCGGTTATCACCACGATTGAAGGATTGACGAACCATCATACCCGCGACGGGTTTTTTTATGAGCGCTTTATAGACGGACGGGAGTTCAATATCGCCTTGCTGGAAGAGGGCGGAAAGCCCCGGGCTTTGCCGGCGGTGGAGATACGTTTTGTGGATTTTCCCCCGGATAAACCCAGAATCGTCGGGTATCGCGCCAAATGGGAGCAGGAATCGTTTGAATACATTAATACCGTACACCGCATCGATTTTCCGGATACGGACCGACCCCTGCTCGACGAATTGGAGCGGACGGCCCTGGCGTGCTGGGACCTCTTCAGCCTGGCCGGCTACGCCCGCATTGATTTTCGCGTGGACGGTGACGGTGTCCCCTGGGTGTTGGAGATCAACGCCAATCCCTGCCTCATGCCCGACGCCGGATTCTACAAGACGGCCCTCCGCGCCGGGTTCAACCGGCGCTCCCTGATCGGGGCTCTCGTGGACGCGGCACGCGCCAAAGCCGCCAAGGAGTGAGACCATCATGCCGGATGATCAGGAACTGAGACTGCGCACCACCGTGACCGCGGACGACTGCGAACACGTGCGCGCCATCACCCGGTCCTCGGGCTTTTTCACCGATCCTGAAGTGGCCGTGGCCGTGGAACTGGTGGAAGAGCGGCTGGCCAAGGGACCGGCCTCGGGGTATCAATTTATTTTCGCCGAAGCGGACGGGCGCACCGTGGGGTACAGCTGCTTCGGACCCATCCCCTGCACGGTTTCCAGTTACGACCTCTATTGGATCGCGGTGGACGCCGACGTCCGGGGCCGCCGGGTGGGCACGCGCCTCCTGGACGAAAGTGAAAGGTCGGTGGCCCGGCTGGGGGGGACGCGCGTTTACGTGGAGACCTCTTCCCGGGCGCAGTATGAACCCACCCGCCGCTTTTACGAACGTCGCGGCTACCACCGGGCGGCCCTGCTTGAGGATTTCTATGCGCCGGGCGACGGTAAAGTCATGTATGTCAAAGTTCTCTAGCCCGATGTGAGACGCCTGGAGAGCCCGGGCAGGGGCCCCTTAGTTTTTACCGCAATCCTTTTTCCCCGCCTGAAAATCAGCCGATAATGGAAAGCAGGTGCGCCGTCAGTCGCGTCTGGGTACTGCCGGCAACGCTCCGCGAACGGTGGTGGAGGAGATTGCTCCCGTGAAAAAGACTGTGTTTTTTATCGTATTTGTGCTGACGCTGATGCAGCCTTCCCTTCGTGCCAACACCTTTTTTCTTTACATCGAGGAGTCTTGTAATGGAGAACGGGGATTGTTCTTGACCGGCGCCAGAGAGGGGATTCTGGATACGTTTTTTGAAAACGACCAGATCATCTATGATGATATGGCGGACAAGGGGCGGGGAGATCGGCTGGATTCCGGTGACATCGTCCATCCCCTCTCCACGGCGCGGCGGGGAGGCGCTGATTTCTTATTGGCCGTGGCCATCCAGTCCCACGTGGAAAAGTCCTCTCCGGAACCCAAAGCCCCGGAAAACATAAAGAGTTCCTGCGCCTATTACCTCTACGAAGTGGGAACCGGACGGCTTCTGACCAAAGGGTCCTACCGGATGGAAAAAACGGGATTAGCGGAGAAGAAGGAGTGGGATGAAATGGGGTTCGAGCTGGGACGCACCATCTCCAGGAGTCTGAGCGGTTTTTTTACCCCTTAGGCCGTGCGTCGCCGTGTATCAGTTATCTGGAAAGCATGAGGGAAATACGGTAAATTTAAATGTGCGGGAAAGAAAGCCGGTGGCCGCATGTCAGATTTTCCAGGCCGGTGAACGAAAAAGAGATTTTTTGATGCTTTACCACCCCGGCGGAGATTCCGATTATAAAAAGGAGGAGTACCAGTCATGAAATTCAAGGTTATCATCGCATGTGCCTGTCTGCTCTCCGTGTTGTGCGTCACGGCGCTGAGCGCCCAGGAGACCTGGCAGGGCAACGCCTCTGTGTCTGTCAGGGGTGAGCTTGATCGCGACGGCTATTACGCGGCCAGCAACTCATTCCCTCCGGGAACTAAAATTCTCGTCACCAATCTGGCCAATGCCAGGACCGTGGTGGTGACCGTCAGGCAGCGGCTCAACGGTGCCTCCAATGTGTTTCTGATGCTCTCCTCCCGGGCTTCCCTGGAGCTCGGCATGAATCCGACCGACATCGCCCGCATCAAGACCCAGGTGGTGGGAATATCCACCGATCTCACCGGCGGGGTCAGCGATTTCGCCTATAACCGCGATACCGATACCAATCCGGCCTACGGCACACCGGATGCGGGCCGGGTCAAACCCGACAACGGCACCACGACCACGCAGGTCACACCCACGCCCACGCCTGCGCCTACGCCTACGCCTACGCCTACGCCACTTCCCACCCCAACGCCATATGTGGATACAACTGTGACGCAGACCACGCCGGAGCCGCAGAAAGACCGGTTCGCCGCCCCGTCCACCGACCAGGAGGCGGATGTCAGTCAGCGGCGGGCGCCGGCCCGGGTAAAGGACACCGTGCCCGCGTTCGAAATGGCTGAAGCCAAGATTCCCATCAATGAGAAGGCCCAGGCCGTGTTCATCACCCGTCCCCAGACGCCGGCGAGCGCTGAAACCATGGCCGCCGTGGAACCGGTCGATCCGCAGGTAAAGAAAAAAGAGACCGCCGTCGCGGCATCCGCTGATAAGGCGCGGGTGGATGAATACCGACACACCGTGCCTGAGGGGGAAGAGGTGCTGGCGACGCTCATCGAACCCACGGAACAGCCCCGTTCCGCCGCCGTAAACGAAGAGGGAACGGTCACCGTTTTCGAGCGTCCCAGCTTTGACCGGGACACCGTGGTGGCCGCGCTGAACGATCCCGAAATTCAGGCGGCCGACCGGCCCTTCATCTGGGAATTACACGACGTGAGGCCCGCCGGAGAAGAATTGGCCCTGGCCGAACCCATGCTTCCCGAAATAGGCGTACAGGAAAAGGCCGCCGTGGACACCTACGTCAAGCGCGCCCATGACACCGATCGCCTGGCCCTCGATTCCTACATCCTCCCGGAATTGACCTCCCATGAGAAGGCCGAGATCAACGCCTTGTCCCGTACCGAACCGCCGGAAGACACCGTGTCCCTCGCCTCACACCAGCTGCCCCGCGTCAAGGCAGCGGAAAGACCGGAGATTCTGCAGCGCTCGGACATAGCCGGCCGTGACAAGAAAGAAGCCGATCTGGCATTGGTGCCGGCCGAGCCCAAAGCGGTGATCAAGCCCAAATTAGAAAATCACACTACCACCATCACGGTGGTCCCCGATCATACGACCACCACCCGGGTGGAACCGGACCACACCGGCACGGTAACCACTACGATCTGGGACACCACCACCGATTACACCAGGAATTTTTATTATCTGCAGTTGGGCGTATTCTCAAGCCGGGCTACGGCCGAAAAAATACTGCGGGCCAATCCCACCTATCCCATGATGATCGTCAACGGAAAAAGCGATTCGTCTACGGTATACAAGGTGGTGGTGGGTCCTCTGAAGCGCGACGAAACGGGCACCGTGCTCTATCTTTTCAAGGCGCGCGGTTACCGGGACGCCTTCCTCAGATATATTGAATAACGGAACAGGAGAGCGATACCGGCCCGCGGCTGGATGCCGCGGGTTTTTTTTGTCCGGGCGGCCGTCTTCCGCAAAGCGTATTTTTCCTTTATGATCGGCGTATGACCCGTGCCGAGGCCAGGAAGGAAATTGATGAACTGTCACGCGTGGTGAGGCGGTGTCAGTACGAATATTACGTGTTGTCGCGTCCCACCAGGAGCGACGCCGAATACGACCGGCTGGCCGAGCGTCTCCAGTCCCTGGAAAGGGAATTCCCCGACCTCCTGCGTCCCGATTCGCCCTCCCTGCGCGTGGGTTCCGATCTGTCCTGCGATTTTCCGGAATTCCATCACGCCATTCCCGTTCTCAGCCTGGACAAGGCCACCACCCCTCAAGAAGTCACCGACTGGATGAACAAGCTCGGCGAACAGGCCGGAAAACCGCTCTCGTTCGTGTTTGAGGAAAAAATTGACGGGGCTTCCATAGTGCTCTACTACGAAAAGGGCATGCTCGTCCGGGCGGTGACCCGGGGCAATGGCCAGGTGGGCAACGACGTGACCGGCAATGTAAGAACCATCGGCAGCGTGCCGCTTTCCCTGCCCGAACCGGTGGACGTCATCGTCCGGGGAGAAATATTTCTGCCCCGCACCCTTTTCCGGGAATTGAACGCCCGGGAGGAAACGCCCTATGCCAATCCACGCAATCTGGCGTCAGGTACATTGCGGCGGGTAAAGTCGAGCGAAGCGGCGCGAGTGCCCCTCGATATGTTTGTGTACGAGGGATTTTTTAATCCATCGCCGGACACTCATCTGGAAATCATTCGGAGATTGATCGACCTTGAATTCAAGATCAATCCGCGGGTGGCCGTTTTTTCCGCGGAACCGCCGGGGACGGTCTTCCCCGCCCTACCGGGTTTGCGGCGGGGAGATCTGGATGACGCGGTCGCGTTTCTCGAACGGGAAGCCGTGGAGCGGTCCGATCTTCCCTACGAAATCGACGGGTTGGTGATCAAGATCAATGACATGAGCCTGCGGGAAAAGCTGGGATATACCGGGCACCATCCGCGCTGGGCCATCGCCTTCAAATTCGACGCTCCCCAGGGAACGGCTCGCGTCCTGGCCGTGGACGTGCAGGTGGGACGGACGGGACGGATCACCCCCGTGGCGCGCATTACGCCGGTGATGATTTCCGGATCGACCGTTTCCAACGTTACCCTGCACAACCAGGAATACGTGGATATGCTTGAACTGGCCGTGGGCGATACGGTGGCCGTTTCCAAACGGGGAGACGTCATCCCGGCCGTGGAACGGGTCATCGAAAAGAACGAAGCGGGGCATACCACGTGGAAAATGCCGGACGCCTGTCCCGGCTGCGGTACGCGGCTGGCAAAAGTCGGGGCCCATCATTTTTGCCTCAACCTCGAGTGCGACGACCGGCTGCGGGGCGAACTTCGTTTCTTCTCCGGCCGGGCTCAGATGGACATTGAACAGGTGGGCGGTGAGACGCTGGACG
>CAYQRT010000055.1:0-13075 GCA_964419695.1 uncultured Spirochaetaceae bacterium
AAAGACGATCACCTCCACGCCCTCCACGGTCTGGAAGAGGCTGTACAGTTCCTCCGAACTGCGGACATTGGGACCGGCCTCCTCACGCTCCTGCCGGGTCTGGCAGATAACCACCAGCCGGCCGCCGTGCAGACTCTCCGCCTTCTGAAGGAGTTTGCCTAAAAGCCGGCGCTGGGTGAAACTGCGATGGCCGAACATGTCCTGGTAGGCGGCCTTGGGACTGGCCCCGTGCTCCACCAGGAAGAGCGCGGTGGCAAAGACTTCGGCAAAGCCTTTTTCGCAATGGCGGAAGAAGCCGGTGTCCGTGGCCAGGCCGAAGAAGAGCCAACCGGCCTCCTGGATGGTGGGCTTTTCTCCCAAACCGTGATAGAGCCGCACCACCAGCGAGGCGGTGGAGGCGGCGGTCGGGTCCACGAAACGCACGGTGCCGAACTGCTCCCCGGCCGCGTGGTGGTCGATCACCAGCACCGGCCGTTGGAGGAGCGGCTGGAAGCGGCCGCTCACGCGTTCGGGGGTGGAACAGTCAAGAACGATGACGGCGGTCTCCTCTTCATTCAAGCCTTCCGGCACGTCCGCATGAAAACAAGGCCGGAAATCGCGCGTCTCCGGGCGGTCGAAGGGGCCGTCCTGCAGGGCGTACGCCTTTTTGCCGAGGCGTTCCAGGAGGGAATGGAGAGCCAGTTGGGTGCCGAGACAGTCGCCGTCCGGTTCGGTGTGGCCGATCAGAAGAAACGAACGGTAGCGCCCGATGAAATCCAGCGCGTCCCGAGGTATGTCATGGTTCATGAAAACTACTCTTTCACGAGGAGCAGTTCGCGTTGCGGAACTCCTCCCGAAATAACGGGTCGTCCACTTTTGATATAGACGTCAATTTCGGTACGAATACCGAAGTCATCCAAGTATACCCCGGGTTCCACGGAAAAGCAAGAGCCCTCGCGCAGGGGACGGTGGTCGGGCTGTTCGACCGCGTCGATATTGACGCCGAACCCGTGCACCTCGGTATCGATGGAATGGCCGGTGCGGTGGCGGATGAATTGCCCGCACCCCGAGGCCACCAGGGAGGCCACGGCCGTCCGGTCCACCTCCGCGCCGGTCGCCTGCCCGCCTGCGGCCAGGCGTTCCTCCAGAAAGGCGACCGCCGCGTCGCGGGCCTTGCATACTGCCTGGAAGGCCCGGGCCGCCGCCGCGGGCGCCTCATGATCCAGCACCCCGCTCCAGGAGATGTCCGCGTAGATGGACCCGGGTATCCGTTTCCGGCCCCAGATATCCAGCTGAATCACCTGTCCGGGCAGGAGAGGATCGCCCCGCCCTTCCGGAAAATAATGGGGCAGGCGCGTGTGGCGCCCCGCGCCCACGATCAGGGGCCCGTCCGTCTCCAGGCCGTATTCGTCAAAAAGTTCCATGATCCAGGCCAGCACTTCACCCTCATGCAGCGGCTGGCCCCGGCCCATGACGGTGCGCACGATGCGCTCCCACACGCGCTCCACGGTCAGGTGCAGGTCCCGGCAGGCCTGCTCATGGCTATGCAGTTCTTCATCGTTCAGGACGCTCAACGTGTTGAGGATGAGATTGTCGGCGCTGGCCAGCCGGAGCCCCAGGGCCGCCAGCTCCAGGGCGGTGCCGTGGTCGAGCGTGGAATACCGGGGGAAATCGCGGGAGAAACCGGCCCCCCAGCGGCCGCCGCCGGCCGCCGCTTCCTTTATTCGGGCCCGCCACTCCTCCCGTCCCCGGTACACGATTTTGCCGCCCGGGAGGCGGTCCAGGATGTCGGCTTCCACCGCGTGGACAAGGCGCACCGGGTCGCCCTCGGCCGGGACCAGGTAGAGCCAGGGCCGCGTGTTGACCGCGTCCGCCGGAATGTCGAGGATCCGGTCGGCGATGCGGTCATTGTGCAGCCGGTTATAAAAAAGCCATCCGTTAAGGTGTTCCCCCCGGATGGCCCGCCTGATTCGTTCCAGATTGAACATTAAAATTTAATTACGATATCGTCCGTGAACTTGTCCTTGAGCGACTCGTCTCCGTGGAGCACGCCCCACGAATAGGCGCCGGGGCTGTCCACGGCGTAGATGGTGACATGGTCGATTTCGCCGCCGACCCAGGTGACGGCCAGGTAGGGATATTCCGGTCCGCGGCCCAGCGAAAGCACCGCCTTGCCGGCAGTGCCGGTGAAATGATCCATCTTGATATAGACGACTTTGATGTCCAGTTTGGAGGTGACGTAATCCACCCGGTAGCCGTACTTGCTGGACCAGATTTTGGCGATGGGAAAGGTCTTGGTATACACGTCCCTCTTCTGGTAGCCGGCGCTATCCTGGGCGGCCAGGGGAAGGAGGAAACATACGAGGAGAATGAAAGCGATCACTATTCGTTTCATACGACGCTCCGCTTAATAGGTTCGGTACAGCCATTATAATGCCTGACGCGCGTCTAGTGCAAGTTTTTTTTATTTTTCTCGGGAGGCGGCGCCCGTCATCCCCTCCCCGCCCGGACGGTTTTAAGAAAATCCGGCCTTGCAATCATCATGTATATGCATAATACTTTATGTGTCGCGCCCCCACAGGAGAGTGGCTGTGAACTCGCACCAACTGTCAGTCCTGCTTCCCACGTCCTCGCCCGCGGTCGTCTTCGCCGAGGTGAAAAAGACCTTCCTTTTCCACTACGATCCCGGGCTGTTCACTCCCGTGGAACGGCACTACAGCAGCGTGGAGTCGCTCTTTGACGGCCGCTTTCCCGGGTACCGGCGCTGCAACACCGAGTACCATAATTTCAGCCACACCGTGGACACCTTCCTGGCCGTCATGCGCATCGCGGACGGCTTCAACCTGGTGGAGGGTCCCCTGCCGGCCCCGGCGGTCGCCCGCCTCCTCTCCGCCGCCCTCTTTCACGACACGGGCTACATCCAGAAAGCCTGGGACACCCTGGGAACGGGCGCCAAATACACGCGCGAGCACGTGATGCGGGGCAAGGAATTCACGGCGGAGAACGCCGTCGCCCTGGGTCTTGCGGAGGAGGATCTGACCGAAATCAACCGCTACATCGATTCCACCGGACACGCGGCCGTCCTGAAAAGCGACTCGGGCGCGCCCCTGGAGGAACGGATGGCGACGTCGCTCCTGGGCGCGGCCGATCTCATCGCCCAGATGTCCGACCGGGTCTACCTGGAAAAACTGCTCTTCCTTTATTACGAATTCCGCGAGGCGGGTATCCAGGGGTATGACACCGAATACGACATCATCCGTAAAACGGTCGACTTCTACCACCTGACCATGGATCGCCTGGAGAAGGACTTCAACGGCGTTCACCATTATGTGACGCGCCATTTCCAGGAGCGGTTCGGCGTGGCCAAGGACCTGTACCAGGAAGCCATCGAACGGAACGTGGCCTACGTGCGCACTATCCTGGACGACCACCATTCCAATTTCCGCACCAAACTGAAGCGGGTGTCCCATTGACCGCGTTTTCAGGAGGCGGTGACGCCCATGCGCTTTGAAATCGTCATCGACCGGACCCTGGTCCGCCGTATAGATTACGGCGGCTCACCCCCCGGCCCCGTACGGCTGGCGGACGACGTGGTGGCCGCGTGCCGGGACATCCTCGCCGCGGGCGCGCCCGACCCGGCGGGCCTCGTGGTCTTTGCGCCGGGCTCCCGCCTGCGCCGCGTCGTGGACTTCCTGTCCCGGCTCTCCGCGCGCTCCGCGCTGGCGCATCTTGTTATCCTCGATCCGGCCTCAGGCAAACGGACGGCCCCGCCTGATACCGGCCGCCTGGCGGCCGAGTACCGGAAGGGGGCCGTGTCCCGCGCCGAATTCCGTTTCATCGTCACCCGGAGCCTGGAGGCCTTCCGGCTGGGATTCCGCACCAAAAACAGGGAACGCGCGCTGCGCCTGGCGCTCAAGGACACCGACCATGACCAGGACGACCTGATCAACATCGGCCGCGCCCTGTCCACGGAAAAAGACATTGACGTGCTCTTCCGCATGATCCTCGAGCGCTCCATGAAGATCACCGGCGCCGACGCGGGGACCATCTACATCCTGGAAGCGGGCGGAGACAACGGGACGCAGATGCGGGTCAAGTACTCGGAAACCTTCTCCCGCGCCATTGACTTCGAGGAGTCGGTCATTCCCCTTTCCCCGGCCACCATCTGCGGCTACGTGGCCCTGACCGGCATGGTCTTAAACATTCCCGACGTCACGCGCCTGGGGGCCGACAGCCCGGTTACGTACAACCCGCGCTACGATCGTGAACACAACTACCGCACCAAAAGCATGCTCGTCGTGCCCATGCGCAATCATTCGGGCGCCGTCATCGGGGTCATCCAGCTCATCAACAGCAAGGAAAACCTTCCGGCCGTCTCGCGCCTGCGCCGCCACCCCGAGGACATCGTGCTGGCGGCGCCGGAGGACTACGACCGCTTCGTGGTGCCGTTCGCCAAGCGCTACGACCGGCTCCTGGAGGCGGTGGCCGCCCAGGCCGCCATCGCCATCGAAAACGCGCGCATGGTCGAGCGCATCAACCACCAGTTCGAGGAATTCGTCAAGGCGTCGGTCTCCGCCATTGAATCGCGCGACGCCTCCACGAGCGGCCATTCCTTCCGGGTGGCCGCCCTCTGCCTGGCCCTGGCGGACGCCGTCAACCGGCGCACGGCGGGTCCCTTCCGTGAGGAACAGTTCGACGGGGACCGGCGGCGGGAACTCCAGTACGCCGCCCTGCTCCACGACTACGGCAAGGTGTACATGGACATGCGGGTCTTCCGCAAGGCCAAGAAACTCTATCCCGAGGACCTGGCCGGCCTGATGCAAAAAATCGAGATCGCCTTCCGCCAGGCCGAGATCAACGCGCTCCTGGAGGAAAAGGAGCTCTTGCTCCGGACGGAGGAGGACCGGCGACCGGCCCTGGAACGGCTGGAAAAAGATCGCCGCGACCGCCGGCGGAGCATCGAACTAGCCCGGGAGCGGATCCGCGCCCTGAATGAGCCGAGCGTGTCCCGGGAAAACCCGGCCGTGATTCTGGAGGAGACCGCCCGCGTGCTGGAAACATTCGCCTGCGCCGACCTGGACGGAGAACCGGTCGTACTCCTGGACGACCGCGAACGGACCAGCCTCCTCATCACGCGGGGCAGCCTGACCGAGGAGGAGCGCCGGGAGATCGAAAGCCACGTCCGCCATACCTACGACTTCGTGAGCCGGATACCCTGGCCGCCCGAACTGGCGCGGATTCCCGCCCTCGCGCTGGCCCACCACGAGATGCTGGACGGGTCCGGCTATCCCAACCGCCTGCGGGGCCGGGAGAACATTCCGCTGGGCGCGCGCATGATGGCCATCGCCGATATCTTCGACGCGCTCACCGCCAAGGACCGCCCCTATAAAAAAGCCGTGCCTCTGGAAAAGGCGCTGGCCATCATGACCGCCGAATGCGAATCCGGGCGGCTCGATCCCGACCTCTTCGCTCTCTTCCGTGAGGAACGCCTGTGGGAGACCGTGTCCCCCGCCCCGTGACCTCAAGCGTACGAAAATTCATGTGCAATCCCGGACCGCTCCTTCTATACTGAATAGAGGAACGTCGACCGTCCCTCATCCCCTCAAAGGAAGGTGCCGCCATGGTGTATACGCGTCTCCGGTTTAAAATCAATCTCAGCATGGCGCTGACCGCCGTTTTTTTCGTCGCGGCCATGTGGACATTCAACACGGAGGTGCTCAATAACGATTGGGAAAAAGCCATCCATGATCTGCCCATGGTGGCGGGCATTATCGGGTTCATCGTCGCTGTCGCGGTCGTGGTTAATTTTTTCACCCTGAAGCCGCTGGTCCGCTGCCTGCAAACCATTGAGGAGGGCGGACGGCCCGCCCCTGAAGAACGGGCCCGTGCGCTGGGCGCCATGGTCAGACTGCCCGTCATCATCATCGCGCTGAATGTCCTGGGCTTTTTTTGCGGCCCCATGGGCCGGCTCATCCCCTCCTCCCTGACGGGCGGAGCACCTTTTTTTTCGACCGTTCCCCTCCTTACCATATTCTACAATACGGTCATCGGACTGGTGAGCGCGCTCACCATCATCCTGGAACACGCGGTCCTGCTTACCGGCGCCAAACAACTGCTCAATGCCACAACGCGGGAGGAGGTGGGGGGACGGCGCATCGCCGATGTCAGCCTCCGCATGAAAAACATTCTCTACCCGTTCGGCCTGGCCCTCCTCTTCGGCACCATTCTCGGGATAGCCGGGTTCAGTTATTACACGCGGGAAACCACCTCCGTCCGCGCCCTCTACTCCCGAATGGCGGAGGGGGGAGAACTCTCCGCCGAGGAACAGACCCGGGCCAACGCCCTCCGCACCCTGTTTACCGGGGAGGGCGCGGCCGCGGAGGAGGCGGCCCGGACCCTGGACGGGTTGGCGGAGCGCAGTCAATCCGGCTTTCTCACCGCCCTGGGGATCATGTTCGCCATCATGGTCGCCGTCACCCTGGCCCTGGCGGTGTTTTTCTCGACCGAGACGTCATCGTATCTGAAAAAATTCTCGAAGAGTCTGGCGGGGATCCTGGAGGGTCACGGCAATCTTTCCCAACGGCTCCACCTGATCCAGTTCAACGAACTGGGGGATCTGGCCGTCCTCTATAATCGCCTGATCGACACCCTGCAGGCTGTGCTGGTAAAGGTAAAGAAGGAAGCCCTGGATACGCAGGCGTCTTCGGAGGTGCTTGAAAACTCCATCAACCAGTGCTCCCGCGCCATGGAAGAGATCGCGTCCGCCTCCCGGCAGGTCGACGACCACAGCCGGCAGCAGGCCGAGGCCGTGCAGACCGCCACGCAGGCGATCGGCGAGGTGTTGCAGTCGATCGAGGAGGTGAAGGAGAGCGTAACCTCACAGGCGGCGTTTATTGAGGAAAGTTCCTCGGCCATCCACCAGTTGACCGTCAATATATCCGGCGTGGCGGAAACCACGGAGCAGGCGCGGGCCATGTCCGAGTCCCTGGTGACCCTGGCGCACGACGGGGAGGAGAAGGTGGCTCAGACCATCCAGGCCATGGATGACATCGTCAAGACCCAGGCCCTGGTCAATGAAACCACGGGCGTCATTTCCAGCATCGCCTCCCAGACAAACCTGCTGGCCATGAACGCCTCGATCGAGGCGGCTCACGCCGGCTCGTTCGGCAAGGGATTCGCGGTGGTGGCGGATGAAGTGCGCAAGCTGGCCGAGGAAAGCGCCCAGAGCGTGGTACAGATCGGCCGGGGCCTGCAGGAGATGGAGCGGTCCATCGCCGACGGCGCGGACCTCTCCCAAAAAACGGGCAAGGCGCTGGACAAGATTTCTTCCGACATCGACCGCAATACCGAGGTGATGGTTTCCATCAGCCGGGCCATGGAGGAACAGAACGTAGGCGCCTCTGAAATTCTCAAATCAGTCACCAGCCTCGTGGATACCATCCAGCATATTAAAAACCGGACCGGAGACCAATTCGCCCGCAGCCAGGAGATCCGCGGCCACATGAACGTCCTGGTCACGTCCAGCACGGAAATCCGCAGCGCCACGGCCAGCCAGCAAACGGGGCTGGAGGCCCTGCGCGAGATGATCGGCAACCTGCAGGAAGTGATGAGGAAAAACAGCCTGGTGGTGGAGGAATTGAACGAGGCGCTGGGGCGTTTTACCCTGTAAGCAGGGGATTGATCACCAGTTCGCAGACCAGATCCCAGACTAAAAGCACCAGACAGAGAAAACCGACCGCGGTCTGCAGCTCAAAAAGGGAAAAGAAAATTTTCTCCGACCGCTCCCGCGTCTCGGCCGCGGCCTTGAGGCCGCCCAGGCGGATAAGCAGGGGAATGAAGACCACCACGCCCACGGCCAAGACCGTCACCCAGGAGATCAGGCGCGAAACCCACACCAGGGCGCCGGACTCCTTGACCGCCGCCGCGGCGCCCGCCACGCCCGCGCCCAGGAAAACGGCGGCGATCACCGCCACTACCAGACCCAGGGTGCCCTGGACGAACACCACGCGGCGCAGGGCCTCCCGCCCCGTTTCCTTCCTCTGTGAAATGAGACTGGGCAGCGTCAGCACCACAGCCGCTCCCAACAGAATGACCGTCTCCACCATGTTCATCCCCCGTGCTCAAGGATTTCCCCTCACCGTCGCCGGCTTGTCCGGGTGGCTTTACTATAGAATGCCGCGCCGGATGAGGCAAGGGGCGCCTCCTCTCCCGCCGGCGGTCCGCCGCCTGTTCGCGGATGTATACCGAAATGCCCATTGAAATCGCGTCGATATTGGGGCACAATAGAGGTAAGGATACTCTTTCCCAGGAGGACTTAATATGAAGAAGGCTAAAGCAGTAATGATGTACCTCTGCCTCGGCGTGGCCCTGCTCGGCGCCACCGCCTGCGTGGTACGCCGCAACCGGCGGCCGCCGCCCCGGCGCCCGGCGCCGCGGCGCCCCATACGAAGACGCCCGCCCAGGCACCACTTCTCGTTTTCGTACCAGCAGCAGCAGTATATTATCGAGGAAAAAACGGACCGCTAATCAAACCGTCAGGGGACGGGGGACGCGTCGTTTTCCCCGCTCCCCGCGCGGCGCGAACCGCGTATTTTATAGACGACCATCAATCCCAGCGCGTAGTAGCCGAGCACGGCCAACGGATAATCCGGCACGTAGCCGATGGCCACCTGCGCCGTGCCCACCAGGGCCGAAAAAAGGGCCAGGGAAAAAAACAACACTTTATTGACGTGGGGATATCTCAGCGTGAGGAGACCCAGGACGACCATGGTGGTGGGACAGGGCATGAGCCCGAAGGCGGAGAAAAGAAAGTCCGCGGGTACGAAGGTGAACCCCCGGCCCCACACGTACGTCGGATACCAAAATCCGAAGAGCATGATCGGAACGACGAGAAACCGCCAGGCCGGGATGCCGGACAATCGCAGATCATTGCGCACCACCTTGGCCTCCACCGCCCAGGTGAAGACGATGAACAGCAGCAGTAGGGGAAGCGGACCCCAGAACGCCAGGAAGGCGACGCCCATGCGCTCGAAAAAGCCCACGCTCATGATCACGCCCGCATAGATGAATATCCAGGTATAATTGATGAGGAAATAGAAGGTGAACAGCCGGCGGAACCTTTGCCAGTTGATCAGCGCCAAGATTACCACCGCCATTCCGCCCGCGTGAAACACCGGCGCCAACCAGGCGCCGACGCCGTGAAAATAGGCCTGTGTCAATTCATCGAAACTCCGGCCGAACAGCGCCGGCAGCGAAAGCGTATTCATCCGTACTCCCTCCCCGCAACCGGAAAAGACGTTACGGGATACCGTGATGCTATAATAATATCACGGGTTGGGCTACCTTCCACGGGCCGTCCGTCCAGTGTTGAGGAGACAGGTCCGGTCCCTCGCCTTGCAATTTCCGCTTTTTTCCTTTATAGCTATACGATATTTGCCGGGCGAGGAAAAGCGCATCCGGCGTCCACGCGGAGGAACGTCCATGGCTGCCCTGTGGCCCTATGAAGAAGCGGAAAAAATCAAAAAGAACCTGAAGCCCGGCGTGAAGACCGTCATCTTCCAGGCGGGGTTCGGCCCCTCCGGCCTGCCGCACGTGGGAACGTTCTGCGAAGTCTCCCGCCCCACCTTCGTGCGCAAGGCCTTCATGAAGATATCGGATATTCCCACCCGGCTCATCGCCTTCTGCGACGACATGGACGGCCTGCGCAAGGTGCCCCTCAACTTTCCCAACCGGGAATCGATCGAGCCGCACCTGGGCAAGCCGGTGGTGGACATCCCCGACCCCTTCGGCTGCTGCGCCTCCTTCGCCCTGCACAATGAGAATAAGCTGCAGGGTTTCCTCGACTCTTACGGGTTCGATTACGAGTTCAAGTCCTCGGCCGCGGAATACAGAAACGGCGTCTTCAATGCGGGCCTGGTCAAGACGCTCGAGAACGTGGAGAAGATCCGCAACATCATCATCCCCACCATGCAGAAGGAGGGGCGCGAAAATTGGTCGCCCTTCATGCCCGTGTGCGAACAATGCGGACGCAACCTGACCACGCGGGTAACCGCCTATTTCCCCGACCGCCAGGAATTGGAATACGTCTGCGACACCCCGGTCTCGGACAAGGTCAAAGGGTGCGGCCACAGGGCCGTGACGAGCGTGCTGGACGGCCGGGTGAAGCTGGGGTGGAAGGCGGACTGGGCCCTGCGCTGGCACGCCTACGGCGTCCACTACGAAATGTACGGCAAGGACCTGATCGAGTCGTTCGGCTTAAGCAGGAAGATCGTGCGCGTGCTGGGCGGCCGGGAGCCGGATAACTCTTTCTTCGAACTGTTCCTGGACGAAGAGGGGGCCAAGATATCCAAGTCCGTGGGCAAGGGACTGACCATGGACACCTGGATGAACTACGCGCCCCTGGAAGCCCTCTCTTATTTCATGTTTCAGAACCCGCGCAAGGCCAAGAAATTCCACATGGACATCATCCCCAAGACCGTGGACGAATACCTGTCCTTCCTCCGCTCGTACTACCACGCTGCACCGGACGCCCGCGCCTCCAACCCGCTTGTCTTTATCCACGACGACCTGGACACAAAAAAGATCTTCGATTCCGAAATCACCTATTCACTCGTCAACAACCTGATCTCCGCCCTGGGCACCGAAGACGCGGCCGTCGTCATGGACTATATCTTCGGCTACGATCCGGGCGCGCGGGAATACGAAGCCTTCATCCGCAACCTGGTGGAGCGCGCGCTCAACTACTACCGGGATGAGATCCTGCCCAACAAGAAGTTCAAAACCCCGTCACCCGATGAGAAGAAGCTCCTGCAGGTCCTGGTCGCCAAGCTGGAAGCCGAAACATCCGCCGAGGCGGACGCCTTCCAGTCCCGCGTGTTCGAAACGGCCAAGGAAAACAATGTGGAACCCAGGGCCTTTTTCCTGCTGCTCTATGAAACCCTCTTCGGCCAACCGTCGGGTCCCAAGATCGGGAGCTTCATCAAACTGATCGGCAGGGACGAATTCCTGAAAAAGGTGAAGGATCTGATCGGGTGAGGGCGGCGCAGGCGGCATGCTCTCCCTGCACCATCAGGACGAAGGCGACTTGGGCATGGCAGAGGAAGATACGTCCGAATAAGAAAAAATAACTTCTTGCCGGATAACCGGAGCCGGGGTAAACTGACAATGAAATTGATGCATGATGCGGAGTGTTCATGAAGTTGGCCAGGACAATCGTTCGCATAATTCGCAAAAATAGTCATACCGTCGAAAGCCCCGCCCGGCTGACAAAGACCGACGCGGTAGCGTGCGTTTGGGAACTGACCAGGGAAGTGTTCGCTTTATCCGGAAAATTTGATGTTGAATCAGGATTACAAAGACATATTATCCATATTGCTCGCAAGGCGGGTTGAATTTCTCCTTGTCGGGGCGTACGCCATGGCGGCGCACGGGTTCCCCCGCGCCACGGGCGACATAGATATTTTCGTCAACCCCTCACAAGCGAATGCTGAGAAGGTCATTCAAACACTTCAAGATTTCGGCTCACCGCTGGACCGGGTGTCAACAGCCGATTTCACCGCGCCCGGTGTCGTACTCCAGATAGGCGTAGCGCCGCGCCGCATTGACATCTTGACCGAAATTGACGGCGTCACGTTCGCAGAAGCCGCGGCAGACCGGGAAATTGTGGAGGTTGAGGGACTGCCCATCCCTGTTATATCGAAACAAAAGCTGATCATCAACAAACAGTCAACCGGCCGGGAAAAGGACCGGCTGGACGCGGAAACCCTCAAAGGCTGATCCCATGTCCGATGCGCGCGCTCCCTGGCTCTTCAATGAATTCGCCCATCCTGGGAGGTGATTCCGCAATCCGCTTCAGCAAGGCGCCTAGCGGACTGTTGAAAAAGTGGAGTCTTTTCAACAGCCTGTTAGTCCCTCAGCCGGCGGGACACCCGCCTCACGAAGCGGGTCTTTCGGCTGCCCGCCGGACGGCGGGCGAAGAACACGCCGGCGGCGGTGCGGACCAGCGCGTCGATGTGCGGCTTCTCCCCAGGAAACTTAAGCTTCAGCTCCTCCCCCCAGCGCAGCCAGCCCGATTCCTCCGGCGCCCGCAGGCCCTGCCGCTCCAGGCGCGTGACCAGCCGGCAGAAAGCGCGGTTGAACCGGCGCAGATTGCCCCGGTAAAGCCGCGGGGCGCGGCGCCGCCGACGTGTCAGCCACACCCCGCCGGCCAGGACGGCCCCCACGGCGGCCAGGCCGCCGATCCAGGGCAGGAGGGGCGTGAGGGAGGCGAAAAACCCCGCCGCGCCCGTGGGACCTACATCGGTCAGGGCAATCTGTCCGTGCATGAACGCTTCCAGCTGGAAAGCGGTCAGACGGTCGTGGCCGGGATTGAAGAACCGGTAGAAATCCGGAATATGAGCGTTGGCCGGGTTGAGCGCCGGCGTGGCCTCCACCGTGATCCAGCCTGAGCCCGCCAGCCGGACCTCGGGCCAGGCGTGGGCGTTGTACCCCGTGACCACGGCGTCCCGCTGGCCCGGCCGGAAAAAAGCCAGAAAGCCGGTGGCGTAGCGGCAGGGGATGTTGTTGAGGCGCGCCAGCATCACAAAGGCGGTGGCGAAATGCACACAGTAGCCGCGGCGGGTGATGAAGAGAAAATCGTCCGTGAACTCGTCTCCGGGCGGGGGCAGCTCTGTGTCCAGCGAATAAACGAACCCGCCGTTCAGGAAGCGGATAATATTGCCCACGGTTTCCCAGTCACGGCCCGCGCCGGCCGAAAGGCGCCGCGCCAGGGCGCGGATGCGGGGCGTGATGGTGGACGGGGTCTGCAGGTAGCGTTCCTTCAATTCATCCAGGGACTCGTTCGCAGAGACCGGCCGCACGTTGAACGCCCCGGCGCCCTCCCTCTCTCCGGTCCGCGCGCCGGGCGGCGGGGAAACCGGAAAGAGTTCCAGGGTCAGCGAATCGCCCCGCACCAGCGGTGAAGCCAGGGCAAACCCGATGTCGTAATCCCCGCCTTCCAGCACTGCCAGCGACCGGGCGGGCATAATAATGTTGCGCGTGTCCAGGGTGTGGGGCAGCAGCGGGACATAATCGAACAGCACGGTCAAAGACACGGTGC
>CAYQRT010000056.1:0-12965 GCA_964419695.1 uncultured Spirochaetaceae bacterium
AGGCAGAACCCTCGGGTTCCGTCACTCACGGCACGCTGTATCATGCGGTTGATTTCACTAAAGAGACGAATACCTACCTTCAGAACCTGGGGTTCATTCTGGCCAATGGCCGGATCAAGGCCCCGGATTTCACCCTGCCGGACCTGGCGGGTAAAGCGCGCTCCTTGAGCTCCTTCCAGGGCCGGGTGGTCTTTCTCAATTTCTGGGGCGTCTGGTGCTCTTACTGCCGGGAGGAAATGCCCTCCCTGCAGAAATTCTACGACCGGATGAAATCCAAGGGGCTGGAGATCGTGGCCGTCAACGTGCAGGACACGGAAGAGACGGCCAGGGATTATATCGTCAAGAACAAGCATACCTTCCCCGTGCTCCTGGACAAGGAATACAAGGCGGTCGGCCTGTACGGACCGCGCGGCTATCCCACCACCTTCCTCATCGACAAGCAAGGCTATCTGCAGGCCATGCTCGTGGGCGCCCGCGCCTGGGACACCCCGGAGGTATACGCCGCGTTCGAGAAGATCCTGGCTTCTCCATGACCCAGGAAGTAAACCTTTTCATTTCTTTCGCCGCCGGGCTGCTGTCTTTTTTAAGTCCGTGCGTGCTTCCCCTGGTTCCGGTGTATATATCCCTGGTGGGCGGCCTGACGCTGCAGGATATCCGGGCCGACCACTATAAGAAATCACAGCTGGTGCTGCGGGCCCTGATGTTCGTGGGTGGATTTACAGTCGTCTTCATCCTTATGGGCGTGTTCATCTGGGGAGCCTTCCGGCTGGCCTCGCCCATCACCATGGTCCTGAATGTGATCGCGGGGTCGGTCATCATCCTGCTCGGACTTAACATCATGTTCGATTTTCTTTCCTTTCTCAACCGGGAGAAGCGGTTTACCGCCACCAGAAAACCGGTCACCCTGCTGGGGGTTTTCGCGGCCGGTCTGGCCTTGGGCGCGGGGTGGAGTCCCTGCGTGGGGCCGCTTCTGGGGGGTATCATCGCGCTTACGGCCACGAACACCTCGGCCGTGGGGATTTTCAACCTGGCGGCCTACTCCCTGGGTATGGGCATCCCCTTTATTATTCTGGCCCTGGCCTTCATTCCGGCCAGCGCCTTCCTGGACCGCATCAAGCGCCACCTGAACGCCCTGCGCATCGGGAGCGGCGTCTTCCTGGTGGCGGTCGGCGTGCTGATTCTTTTGGGGCAGTTCCTCTCGCTCAATATCTTTTTTCTCAAGGCGGGAATGGCCCTGGACCAGGCCCAGGCCGAGTCGCCGGTACTGGTCAGGGTTATCTTGGGCGGGGTGTATCTGGTGCTGGCTGTTTTACCCTTGGCGTTCTGGTCTTTTAAAAAAATGTCGAGCGAAGGTGACGGCAAAAAAAAAGCGCCGGTCGCCCGGCTGGTGTTCGCTGGGGTACTGGTCGTCCTGGCCGCATTGGAATTGACCGGCATCCTGCAGTCGGCGCGTCTGCTCTCACTCTGGTTTACCGCCGGTGAGCTGTCGCCTCTAGGCGGATGACGGTCATTGATTGACCGGTGCGTATCCTGATATTATAATTCCCCGTTACAATAAATTTCGAGGTATGACATGACACGTCTTTTTCTCTTCACAGCGGTGTTGTTCTGTTCGGGCCCATTGTTCGCCGAATCGGAGGCGGAGCGGTTGAATAAATCGGGATATGCCGCCTATGTAAAGAAGGATTATACCAACGCAATCAAATTTTTTCAGGCGGCCGTCCAAGCCGACGATTCTTTCGTGTACGCCCACCACAATTACGCGTGTGTCTTGGCCATCGCCCGCGGTCGCGCCGCCTTACCTGAAATCATCGCCAGCCTCAGAGCGGAACGTAGACTCGACCAGTCGCGGATGGAAAAAATACTCTCCGATAATGACCTGGATCCGGTGAGAAAAAATGGGTCGTTCATTGATTTCATTCTTGACGGGAACGGAGGTTGCCGGATCGGCTGGACGGCCGCTCCCGGCAGTAGCGCGGCCGGGTATGAAATAAGGTTTTTGGCCGACGGCACGGCCGAGTATTACGAGGTCTGGGAGAGTGGGATAGGCGGTGATGAAACGAGCCGCCAGCCCTCGGTCAAAGGGAGATACGCCATGTGGGGTTCGCGCGTTCTTCTGTATTTCCCGGGGCTCAATCAGGCCGCCCGGGATAGTCCGTTCACCGTGCAGCCGACCAGTGACGGGCGTGACTTCATCTACGGAACCGTGAGCGGCGGCCGGCTGGAGTTTGAGGATTTCCGTTTCATGGATCAGCGGTCGTGCCCATGAACGTAACAGAGTGATGCAATAATTTTCACTATGCGTTATCATGTAAGATATGAATCACAATGACCTGCCTGATGCGGCAATAATCGAAAAAGCCCGTACGTATATCGCGCTGGAGACCGAGCCGGCCTTCCGGGAGGAGGTGGAGCGCCTGCTCAAGGCGAACGATCTGTCCGAGCTCCGCGAGCGTTTCTCCCGGGAACTGACCTTCGGCACCGGCGGACTGCGCGGCGTGATCGGCGGGGGCGGCAACCGGATGAACATGGTGGCCGTCCGCCGGACCACCCAGGGATTGGCTAACTTCATCCTCAAGACCGGTGTGCCCCATCCCTCGGTCGTGATCGCCCATGATCCGCGCCGCTATTCCGACCGGTTCTCATTGGAGGCGGCGCTGGTCCTGGCCGCCAACAACATAAAAGCCGTCCTCTTTCCGGAACTGGCTCCCACTCCCTTGCTGTCCTTTATGGTGAGGCGGCTCAAGGCCACGGCCGGGATCGTGATCACGGCCAGCCACAACCCGCCCCAATACAACGGCTACAAGGTGTATTGGAGCGACGGCGCCCAGATCGTGGGTCGGGAGGACGAAGCCATCACCGCAGAAATCGGCCGGGTCACCGGCCGGGTCAGGCGGATGGACGAGGACGAGGCCCGGGAGCGGGGCCGGCTGGCTGAGGTGGGGAGCGAGGACCGGGACGCGTACAATGAGGCGGTGCTGCCGTTATTTCTACGCCGTACCGAACTGGCCGAACGCTTCCGCGATTACCACGTGGTCTATACGCCCCTGCACGGGGCGGGACTGAAGCCCGTCACCGCCCTGTTCGAGCGGTTGGGCGTTTCCTGTTCGGTGGTGAAAGAGCAGGCCCGCCCGGACGGTGATTTCACGTACGCGCCCAATCCCAATCCGGAATTCCCCGGCGCCTTCGAGCTGGCCTTCCGCCTGGCTCAGAAAACCAAGGCCGCCCTGGTGCTGGCCACCGATCCGGACTCGGACCGGCTGGGCGTGGCCGAACCGGATCAGGCGGGATTCCGCATCTTTTCCGGCAATGAAGTGGGGGTGCTTTTTCTGGCCTATATCCTGGAGACCAGGGGTGAATTGCAGGCCCTGCCCGAAAAATCGTACATCGTCAAGACGATCGTGACCTCGGAGCTGCAGCGCCGCCTGGCCCGGGCCTACGGCGTGCTCTGCCTGGACACCCTGACCGGGTTCAAGCACATCTGCGCGGTCATGCGCCGCATGGAGCGGGAACGGCCCGAGTATACCTTTCTCCTGGGGAACGAGGAAAGCTGCGGCTACCTGATCGAGACGGACGTCCGCGACAAGGACGGGGTGTCCGCCGCCGCCCTGGCCGTGGAGATGGGGCTGCACTACCGCACCCAGAACCTGACCCTGGCGCAAAAACTGGAAACGCTGTACGGAAGGTATGGCCGTTTCCGTGATTTCCAGATTTCCAAAGTCAGGTCCGGACTGGATGGCCTTGCCGCCATCCGCGCCATGATGGAGGCGATCCGGCGGGATCCCGCCGCCTGGCTGCCCGGCGTGACGTTGAGCGCCTGCCGTGACTACCTCTCCGGGGAGACCCGGGACCTGGTCTCAGGCAGGACCGAAAAAAACATAGAACTGCCGGCGAGCAATGTGCTCCAGTGTGTGACCGCGGAAGGGGACCTGATCACCGCCCGTCCCTCGGGCACCGAACCCAAAATAAAGTTTTACGCCTCGCTGGCGGTCGAACCGTCGGTACCGCGGCCGGAGGCGGAAAAACGATTGGCCGTCCGGGAAAACCTGATCCGCGAACGGATAGACGAATTCACACAAAGGAGTTTCTCATGAAGATTTTAGTGGCGGGCGGCGCCGGCTACATCGGCAGCCACGTGACGCGGGCCCTGCTGGACGCCGGGCATACCGTGACGGTCTTCGACAACCTGTCCACGGGCCTGCGGCAGAATCTCTTTGCGGAAGCGGAGTTCATCGAAGGCGACATTATGGAACCCGCCTCGCTGGCCCGGGCCATGGGGGGTGGCTTCGACGGCCTCGTCCACCTGGCCGCGCTCAAGGCCGCCGGCGAATCCATGATCAAGCCCGAGGCGTACGCGCGCAACAATATTGCGGGGTCCATTAATCTCCTCAATGCCGCCCTGGAGGCGGGCGTGCCCCGCCTGGTGTTTTCATCCTCGGCCGCGGTCTACGGCGAACCGGAGTACAATCCCATCGATGAAAAGCATCCCTGCCGGCCGATCAATTTCTACGGTTATACCAAACTGCAGATCGAGGGTCTCTTCGATTGGTACCATCGCTTAAGGGGCCTGAACTTCTTCAGCCTCCGCTACTTCAATGCCGCGGGATACGACGCGGCCGGCCGGGTCAAGGGTCTCGAGCGGCACCCCGCCAATTTATTGCCGATCATCATGGAGGTGGCGGTGGGCCACCGTCCCTCCCTGCAGGTGTATGGTGACGATTACCCGACCCCGGACGGCACCTGCCTGCGCGATTACGTGCACGTCACCGATCTGGCCGACGCCCACGTCAGGGCTTTTCATTTTTTAAGCGAACACGGAGGCGCCCACGCGGTCAACCTGGGGAGCGAGAAGGGGATCTCGGTCCTGGAAATGCTGGAGGCCGCCCGCCGGGTGGTGGGAAAACCCATCCCGCATCAGGTGGCCGGCCGCCGGCCGGGCGATCCCGCCGTGCTTTACGCCTCTTCCGCCCTGGCCCGGAAAATCCTGGGTTGGCGGGCGCAGATGAGCGATGTCGACACCCTGGTCGCCACCACGTGGCAGGCCTACCGGGCGGAGGGCCATGCGTAGGTACCAGGCCGGAAAACTCAGGGCTCCCGCCGTGCTGGTGCCGTATCCGGGCCCGTTGCTCACCCCCGGGGCTCAGGACGTCTTCCTCTACCTGCGGCCGGAATCGAACGGCGTACTGGTGGAGAGTCTTCTCTTACGGGTGGTCAAGAGCCGGCGTTTCTGCGAACGGTGTTCGGTGGTGTATCTGGCCAACATGCCCGGCGATTTCGTGATCAGGAACCGGATCATTGAACAACATTACGCCCTTAAAATACGGTTTGCCCGCTGCGGCAGAACCTGCTTCACCCGGGCCATGAGGAAGAAATTCGAGGTTTTCTTCCGTGTGCCGTTCGGCGAAGCGCGTATCATCGGCGCCTTTGACGCCGGGCGTCTGCTGGGCGTTACCTACGAGGACCTTTTCACACTGCGCGTGTCCCGGGACGATTTCACCGTTATTGAGGGCCAGTCGATTAAGAAATACCGCGGTTATTTCATCGTCAATTACGACATCCCGGCCATCCTCCATAAAAATTCGCGGCGCACGGATTTCGCGGTCATGATATTCCGGTCCCTGCTGGATCGGGAGGAATTCCACGCCCTGGTGGAGGAAATGCAGGAACTGCTGGTGAAGGAAAAGGTCGTGGCCGCCGACCGGCCCCTGGCGCGTACCTTTCATTATTCCTCCGGCCCCTTTGAGCAGATTCTGGACGGTATCGGCTACCTTTTCGAACGGGACGGCCGGCATCTTCCCCTGGAGAGCATCAGTTTTTTCGCTTATCTGTTGGGGAATGGGGTGACGCGCCGGGACATTCTACGCTCGGTCAGAAAACCCATCATGCGTTTCCGGAAACCGGGGGGGGACGTGTTCGAGGAAAACATCTTCACGTATACCATTGCCGAGAGTTTCCCCGGAGCGCTCGCCAAATTCAACCAGAGAACGAAAACCTGACGCCGCGGCGGTGAGTGCCTCTCGTTGACGAACCGGCCGCGCGTCGGTATGATGACACCATCCTCGTAAGTCCACTTCAACCGAAAGGATCAACCATGTCGCTCAATCTCGTGTCCACTATTGATGACCGGGTGAGGATTCAAAACGTCATCGTCAGCGTGTCTGACAAGGAGGGGCTGGACGTGCTGGTGGAGGGGCTCCTGAAGGCCAATCCCGCCTGCGCGTTCTACGCCACCGGGGGGACGCACACGGTATTGGCTTCCCTGCTCGGGGAGCGGGCGGGAACCAACCTGACCGCCCTGGCCGATTTCACGGGCCAACCGGAAATGCAGGGCGGTCTGGTGAAGACACTCGATTTTAAAATTTACCTGGCGCTCCTGTCCGAGACATACAACCAGGCCCACCAGGCGGACGTGGCGGCGCGGACCGGCGGCGTCGTCTTCGACATGGTGGTATCCAACCTGTATCCCTTTGAAGAGGTTACCGCCCAACATGATGTCACGGTGGAGGGGGCGCGGACCAATATCGATATCGGCGGTCCTTGTCTGGTGAGGGCCGCGGCCAAGAACTTCCACCGGGTGGCCGTGGTTACGGACAAAGCCGACTACGCGCACCTGGTTGAACTCGTCACCCACTCCCACGGCACGCTCGATGTGGAGACGCGGTTCACCCTGGCGCGCAAGGCTTTTCAGATGATCGCCCGCTACGACGATGCCATCGCCGAATTCCTGATGAACAACGGCAGCGAGGCCATGAAACGCTGCTATTCATTTCCGAAAAAGGGAGCGTAAACCCATGGCGCAGGATTTCAAGTCCCAGTACCGCAAAGTCAATACCGACCATTTTCCATCGCGAATGGAGTTGAGTTTCATCGAAGGAGAGGAACGACAGACCCTCTGCTACGAGAAGGTGACCTGGACCATCGGCGGGGAAAATCTGGGCCTGCGTTACGGCGAGAATCCCCGGCAGCAGGCCGCGCTTTACCGGCTGGTGAACGGCCATCTGGCCTTGGGTGGGGTGGAATACATAAAGCCCGGCCGCTACCTGGCCTCGGACGTGGAACTCCTCCAGTCCGGCAAACACCCGGGTAAAATAAACATCACCGACGCGGACAGCGCTCTGGGCATCCTCAAGCACCTGTCGGCCACCCCGGCCGCGGTGGTGGTCAAGCATAATAACCCCAGCGGCGCGGCCAAGCACGCGATGCTGGATCAAGCGCTGCGGCAGGCCTACCTGGCGGACCGGGTGGCGGCTTACGGCGGCGCCGTTGCCTTGAACCGGCCCGTGGACAAGGCAACCGCCGAGATCATCCTAAGCGAATATTTCGAGGTGCTGGTGGCTCCGGAGTTCGAACCGGGCGTGATGGATATGCTCACCGTGCCGGAAAAGAAAAATCTCCGTATCATGCGGATAAAAAACATGGAACGTCTGGAGTCCTTCGCGCCTGAGCGCTTCGTGGACCTGAAATCCCTCCAGGACGGCGGCATCATCGCCCAGCAGTCCTTCCAGCCCGAGGCGTTGTCAACGGACCGGCTGCAACCGGCCCAGGCCGTTTCCAAGGGCAAGGAATACTGTATCGAGCGCCTGCCCACTGCCCGGGAATACGAGGACCTCATCTTCGGCTGGATCGTGGAAGCGGGCGTCACCTCCAATTCCGTGCTCTACGTCAAGGACGGCGTGACCGTGGGCATCGGTACGGGCGAACAGGACCGGGTGGGCGTGGCCGAGATCGCGCGGGACAAGGCCTACAAGCGCTACGCCGAACGGCGCGCCTTTGAGCGCTTCGGGAAGCGGGGATATGAACTCAGCCCGCACGAACGGGAACAGGTGGAAGCCGATGTCCGGGAAACCCGCGGCGGCATCAAGGGCGGTATCATGGTTTCGGACGCCTTTTTCCCGTTCCGCGACGGCGTGGACGTGGGCATCAAGGAGGGAGTGACCGCCATCATCCAGCCCGGCGGTGCCATCCGGGACTACGAATCCATCGAGGCCTGCAACGAGGCCGGCGTGGCCATGGTCTTCACCGGGGAGCGGAGTTTCAGACATTAGGCTTGTTGCCATGAGGAAGCCACAGAGAACACAGAGAGGAGGGAGGGGGGAAGGAAAAACAATTTCTCTTTTCCTTGTCTTCACTCTGTGTCCTCTGTGGCTTCTTTTTGAAATTACCTGCCGCAGGTTGACAAAAAAAACGCCCTTTGCTACATTACGCACAGATATAATTTCCCGGTTGTGTAATGGTAGCACCACAGACTCTGGATCTGTTTGTGGGGGTTCAAATCCTCCCCGGGAAGCTGCGGCCCCTTCGTCTATCGGCTAGGACGGGAGATTCTCAGTCTTTAAAGAGGGGTTCGATTCCCCTAGGGGCTAAAACGGGGCCGGCCTTCAGATTGAACGAAGGGCGGCCTTTTTTTACAAGGTGAAGATGTAACGCGTATGAGGGATGGATGTTTTTTATGCCTGGATGACGGAAGCGCCCTGAGGGGCGTGGCGTTCGGGCATTGTCCACCCCTGGCCGCCGACCTGCCCGTCGCCCCCGCCGCCGACATGCCGGCCGGTGAGGTGGTGTTCAACACCGGTATGGCCGGTTATCAGGCTATTTTCACCGACCCCTCCTATACCGGCCAGCTTATCGTCATGACCTATCCTCACATCGGCAATTACGGCACCCAGGACGCCTGGTCGGAATCCGGTCCCGAGAACGCCGCCCGCCGCATGGTCAAATCACAAGGGGTTATCGTCCGCAGCCTTTTCACCGGCCCTGTACCGGCGGGACGCCTGAGTCTGGACGAGTTTCTGAAAAAACACCGGGTCTCGGGCATTACGGGCATCGACACCCGGCTTTTGACCCTGAAGATCAGGGATACGGGCAATCCCACCGGCGTGATTGTGAGCGCACAAAGCGAGGGGGCCGTGGACCTCTCCGCCGGGGAAAAGGAAAAAGTCGCCGCCTTTCTCAAAGCCTTTCCCCGCATGGAAGGGCGTAATCTCATCACGGACGTGGGCACGGACAAGGCGGTGGTGGTGAACAAGGACGGCGACCGGCATATCTGCCTGGTGGATTGCGGGGTCAAGGCCAACATCATACGGGAACTCGCGGCGCGCGGCTGCCGCGTCAGCGTGGTGCCCTCCACGTTCAAGGCGGAGGACGTGCTCTCCCTGCACCCGGCAGGGGTGCTCTTCTCCAACGGGCCGGGCGATCCCCGGGTGCTGCACGACCTGATCGCCTGCGCCCGGGGGGTGATCGGCAAGAAACCGCTGTTAGGCATCTGCCTGGGGCACCAGGTCTTCAGCCTGGCCTTGGGAGCGGAAGTGATTAAAATGAAGTTCGGCCACCACGGGGTCAACCATCCGGTGCGGGACGAACGGAACCGGCGGGTCTTCATCACGTCCCAGAACCACGGGTTCGCGGTCAAGGAGGAAACGATCCCGCGGGACGTGGACGTGCTTTTCCGCAACTGCAACGACGACACCGTTGAAGGCATCATTCACCAAAGACTGCCGCTCTTAACCGCCCAGTTCCATCCGGAGGCGGCGCCCGGCCCCAAGGACTCCGGCTGGATTTTTGACGAGTTTTTGAAACTCATCGTGTAGGCCGGCACGAGTATGCCTGAAGAAGGAAGAGGCGAGGTGTGAAGACAAAGCTCCGCATCCAGACAGAAGCGCGCCATGCGCGGGGCACACCCCGGCAGGAGGAGGACTGATGCCCGCCCGCAAGGACCTGGAGAGAATCCTCATTATCGGATCGGGACCGATCGTCATCGGCCAGGCCTGCGAATTCGACTATTCGGGCACGCAGGCGGTGCGGGCGCTCAAGGAGATCGGCTACAAGGTGATCCTGGCCAATCCCAACCCGGCCACGGTCATGACCACACCCGGACTGGCGGACCGGGTGTACATGGAGCCGCTCAAGCCGGAGTACCTGGAACAGATCATCCGCCACGAGCGGCCGGACGCCATCCTGCCCACCATGGGCGGGCAGACAGCCCTGAATCTCACCCTCAAACTCTACGACGAAGGCATCCTGGCCCGCTACGGCGTGGAGGTGATCGGCGCCAATGTGGACGCCATACGCAAGGCCGAGGACCGGGGACTTTTCAAGCAGGTGGCTCAGGACATGGGCCTGGAAGTGCCGCGCTCCCTCTTGACCACAGACATCGCCGGCGCCCGCAAAATTTACGCTGAAGTGGGTTTGCCCCTCATCATCCGCCCCAGCTTCACCCTGGGCGGGCAGGGGGGCAGCATCGCCTATACCGAGACCGAACTGGACGAACTGGTCAAGCGCGCCCTGGACGAAAGTCCCGTGGGCGAGGCCCTCATAGAGGAATCACTCATCGGCTGGAAGGAATTCGAGCTGGAGGTGATGCGCGACAAGGCGGATAATGCGATGGTGGTCTGTTCCATAGAGAACATCGATCCCATGGGCGTGCACACCGGGGACAGCATCACCGTGGCCCCGGTTCAAACCCTGTCCGATGCCGAGTACCAGAAGATGCGCACCGCTTCCCTGGAGACCCTGCGGGCCATCGGCGTGGATTGCGGGGGGTCGAACGTGCAGTTCGCGGTCAAGCCCGACACGGGCCGCATGGTCATCATTGAGATGAACCCCCGCGTCTCGCGCTCCTCGGCCCTGGCCAGCAAGGCCACCGGCTTTCCCATCGCCCGCTGTTCGGCCAAGCTGGCCGTGGGCTTCACCCTGGACGAGGTCCTGAACGAGATCACGGGCAAAACCTACTCCTGTTTCGAACCCGCCCTCGACTACTGCGTGGTCAAGGTGCCGCGTTTTGAACTGGAAAAATTTCCGGCCAGCTACGACATCCTGGGCACGCAGATGAAGTCCGTGGGTGAATCGCTTGCCATCGGGCGCTGTTTCATGGAGGCGCTCAACAAGGCGATCCGCTCGGCCGAACTCGGCTATGAGGGACTGGAAGAACTCAAGGGCAAGGACCGGGAGAAACTGGAGCAGATCCTGGGATCGGCCCATCCCCTGCGCATCTTCGGCATTTACCAGGCTCTGAAAGCCCGGGGACCGGATGCACAGCAGGAATTAAATCACAAGACCGCATATGATCCCTGGTTTCTGCACGAGATGTCGCAGTTCGCCGAATTTGAAAAAAGCCTGGCCCGCGGGAAACTGGACGACGCCACCCTGCTGGAAGCCAAGCGGCTGGGCATGTCGGACAAGCAGATCGCCCGGGCCATGAGCGGCGATCCCGAAAAAATAGAGAAAATGCGCGAGGAAAAGAAGCTTTTTCCCTCGTATCACTTTGTGGACACCTGCGCCGGCGAATTCGAGGCCCGCACCCCGTATTTCTATTCATCCTACGGCGAGATCAACGAAGGCGAGCCCATGGGGGAAGAGGCCGTGCTCATCCTGGCCTCCGGTCCCAACCGCATCGGCCAGGGGCTGGAGTTCGATACCTGCTGCACCCTGACCTCCATCGCCTACCGCTCCCTCAATCGCAAGACCATCATCATCAATTCCAACCCGGAGACCGTCTCCACCGATTTTAACGTATCCGACCGCCTCTATATCGAGCCGCTGGTTTTGGAGTCGGTCAAGGACGTGATCCGCAAGGAGCACGTGAAAGACGTCATAGTCCAGTTGGGCGGGCAGACCGCGCTTAACATGGCGGAGGCCCTGGACGACTGGGGTGTGCGCGTGGTGGGCACGTCGGTGAAAAGCATTCTGGCGGCCGAAGACCGGGCCCGGTTCGCCAAACTTGTCCGCAAACTCGGCCTCACGCAGCCGGATAACCGCATCGGGGCCAGCCAGGAGGAGGTCCTGAAATTCTCCCGGGAGATCGGGTTCCCGGTGCTGCTCAGGCCCTCTTTTGTGCTGGGCGGCCGCAGCATGTTCATCGCCTTTGAGGAGAATGAACTCAGGGAGTTCCTGGAAAAGCGCATCAAGGTGAACGTCTCCAACCCCGTGCTCGTGGACCGCTTCCTGGAGGACGCGTTCGAGTACGACCTGGACGCCATTGCCGACGGCAGTGATTGCTATGTGGCGGGGATCATGCAGCACATCGAGGCGGCGGGCATCCATTCCGGCGATTCGGCCTGCGTCTTTCCGCCCTACCGGTCGGACCCGGCCATCCTTAAGGAGATGATCGAGGCCACGGTCAGGATCGCCAAAGAACTGGAAGTCAATGGCTTTCTCAACATTCAATACGCGGTCAAGGGCGGCACCCTCTATATCCTGGAGGTCAATCCCCGGGCTTCCCGCACCATTCCCTACCTCTCCAAGGCGAGCGGGGTGAATCTGATCGAGGCCGTGGTCAGGATATGGCAGGGACAGTCGCTGGCCGACCAGGGTTTGTCAGGTGTCGGGGAATGCATTACCGGCTGGGCCGTAAAAGAGGCGGTCTTTTCCTTTGAGCGTTTTCAGGAGCTCGATCCCATCCTGGGACCGGAGATGAAATCCACGGGCGAGGTGATCGGCACGGGCTCCAGTTTCGGGGAGGCCTTCGCCAAAGCCCAGGCCTCGTCGGGCACCATCCTGCCCAAGAAGGGCAAGGTCTTCGTGTCCGTCCATGACGAGGACAAGGACTCGGTGCTGCCCATCGTCCGGGACCTGGAATCGCTGGGGTTTACCATCTGCGCCACCCGGGGTACGGCCGATTTCTTCTACCAGAACGGCATCTTTCCGGAAGTCATTCTCAAAGTGCATGAGGGGCGGCCTAATATCATCGACCATATGCGGACGGGGAGAATTTCACTGTTGATTAATACGCCGTTGGGCCGGTATTCGCAGAAAGGCGATCAGGCGATCCGCATTGAGGCGGTCAAGCGCAAGATCCCTTATACCACCACCATCTCCGCGGCCCAGGCCGCGGTGGAAGGCATCCGCTACCTGAAGCAGGAATCCATCGAGGTTCGTGCCCTGTAGCGGGTTGTTTTAAAAACGAATGCGTTTTTAAACAACCCGCGAGTCGTTAAAGAGGGGGTTGGAGACCCCCTCTTCGTCATACA
>CAYQRT010000057.1:0-12911 GCA_964419695.1 uncultured Spirochaetaceae bacterium
CTTATTCGGCCCCTGGCACGCCATACGGTACGTGACGGGCCGGCACCAGGACGAACTCTGGGCCGATTTCCGCGCGGAGCTTAAAAAGCGTTTCCGGGAAGAGGCGCCGGACCGGGAGGGCACTCCGGTTACACCCCCGGGGTTGGCCAGCTATCATGCGCCCCGCGCGGCCGCCGGCACGTGGTTAGCCTACCGGACGGCCATGGACCGGCCGCAGGCGATCGTGACCCTGGACCCAAGGGAAAAACGCGAACGGGTGCTGGTGGAGGCCGGCCTGACCGATGAATATTCCTACGCCGTGTCCGCGGACGGCCGGCGGCTGGTGTACGCCGAGACCACGGTATCCGGTCTTGATCCTGGGCGGTACCGGGAGATTTCCGACCTCTACCTGGCGGATCTCAGTACCGTGGACGGCCGAATCACGGGGGCGTCAGCTGTCCGGAAATTAACGGCCGGCCGGCGGCTGTGGCACCCGTGTTTCTCTCCGGACGGTTCACGTATTACTGCAGTGCAGGGGGCGGGGACGTATTCCCGGTTGGTCACGATCGATCCGGCCTCCGGCCGGGTGAACGTGATTTTCGCCGCAGAGGATACGAACGTATACAATCCGGTGTATTCTCCGGACGGCTGCTGGCTGGCGTTCGTCATCAACCGCAACGGCCAACAGGATATCGGCCTTATGGACGCGGCCGAGCCTCCCTCCCCGCAGGAGACGGCGGCGGAGCCGCTCCAGGACGTCAACGCCGATATGGTGCGGCGCCTGCCGGCCCGCGACGCGGCCGGCGATTATTTCCCGCGCTTCCTGGACGACCACACCCTGCTTTTTACGTCCGACCGGGAAGGCGTGTTGGCGATCTACACCTGCTCCCTGGACGGAAAGGCGCTGACGCGGGTCTGCCGGGACAGGATCGCTGCCTTCGACGCCGTGGCTGTTCCGGAGGGCCTGCTCTACACCACCTACCGGGCCAACGGGTATGGCCTGGAACTCTCGGAGACGGCTGGGCTGGAGGCGGTGGCGCTGGCCCCGCCCGTCGACGAACCGGTTCCCCCTTCCGGAACGCGGCCGGAGATCTCCTCCGCCCCGTACACGGATCTGCCGGGATTTCAATTTTGGATACCCAATGCCAATCTGACCTATTTGGGAGATACCCTTTATATCGGACTGGGCATATATGTGTATTTTGCCTCGGTCATGGACTCAAACGGGTTCGATGTTTCGGCCGTCTACTATCCGGATCTACAACAGCCGGAATTTTCCTTCAGCTCCCGGACCCAGTTGGGACCCTGCAATGTGACCTATACCCTGACCCATGAGTATATCCAGATCGGTCCGGAACCTTCCGCTCTTTATGACGAATTGTTCACGCAGATGCTCAACCTGGAATTGCCCCTGGTGGACGAAGCGGCTTTTTCCCGGTCAAACTACTTTTCGGTATCGGTGGGGCTGCAGCACACTTACCTGCTGGAAGATACGTCGCCTTTTTCCTTTTTAGGGAGTTTTGGCTGCAGTCCGGTCTACTCGGGGCACTTCCCATCCGCGTCGGGGGAACTGTACTACTACCATGCAAAATATGCCGGACCAGCCGCTCTTTTTCCGCCATGGAAGCTGGTCCATGCCCTGGATGTACTGGTCCCCTTGCCGTTTTTATCAGAAACGCGGGTGGGCGCGGTGGTTCTCGATTATTTTTACGTCACCCTGCCCGGGTTCTGGAATCTGAGCGCCTTCCGTCTGGGATGGAAGGTTTGTTACGAATCGCCCGACATGCTGGGCGCCAGTTACGTGGAACCGCGCGGCGCCTTCCCAGCCACGGTGCAGACCGTACCGCTGCGCGGGATCTTGTTGCTAGAATACATGTTCACCATTGCCTACCTGGATTGTCCCGTGGTGGGGGGCACGCATCTGGACGCACTAGGCGCCGGACTCCATTGGGAGATGCCCTGGGACGCCGATCCCGGCGCCGGTATCCTGTCCCTGGATCGTTACTCCTATGCGGGCGTGGAACTCTCGCTCGTGCTCGGCTTGGGCAAACTGCGGGTGCCGCTCACCCTGGGAGTGGCCCTGCGCCTGGATTGGCAGGGGGCTGATCCCATTGGCATGGATGATTTCCGTTTTTACTTCCAGTTTACGCTCAACACCTTCTGGATGGGCGTCAAGACCCGGCGGGCGTCGCGCGCGCTTGATCCATGACCAAAGGCACACCGGCCGATGACCCGGCCCGCATCTGGGCGGAAAGTTTGGTCAATAAATTCGTGCCTTGGAAATTCATGGGGCATTCCCTCTCATTCGCCCTGTCCCACGCCCTCTTTTCCAGCCATGACATTGACGCGGGGTCCAAGCTGCTCTTGAAGACCGTGGCGCAACAGTGTAAGCCGGACGGGATGCACACCGTCCTGGACCTGGGCTGCGGCGTGGGTGTGCTGGGGATCAGTCTCAAGGCGCGGTTTCCTCATCTGGATGTCACCGCCGTGGACCGTGACGCCCTGGCCGTGGAGTTTACCCGCCGTAATGCCCGCCGTAATGGGTGGGAGGCGGGGGAGGGCGGTTTTTCCGTCTTGGGCTCGCTGGGATTAAGACACCTGCCCGACCGGACGTACGACCTGATCCTCTCCAATATCCCGGCCAAGGCGGGCCGGACCGTGATTGATAGCTGGCTCACCGGGTGTGCGGCCCTGCTCGGCCGGGACGGGTTGCTGGCGGTGGTGATTGTCAAAACACTGGCCCCGATCGTCGCTGAGGCGCTGCGGCAGGCGGGGCATACCATGATCTTCAGTGAGGAAACACGCGAATACACGGTTTTTCACGCCAGACCGGCTCGGGCGTGGGCGGTGGATCGCTCGCTGGCTCCATATATGCGGGGCCGGATGACCTTATCCGCGGCGGGCGGCCCGTTGGAACTGGACACGGTCACCGGTCTGCCGGAATTTGACACGCTCGGTTATGGAACCGTGCTGTTGCGAAAAATCACCGACCGCGTGGAATGCACGGGGAAGGTCCTGCTCTGGAATCCTGGGCAGGGGCACCTGGCGGCCCTGCTGTGGCGGCGTTTCGGCCGGCGGATCAGGCACGTGACCCTGGCCGGGCGCGATCTGCTCAGTCTGGAGATCAGCCGCTCCAACTGCCTGACCGCCGGAGCGGGAGAAGACCGGCTGGCAGTCAGGCACGCCCCTTCACTCTTTACCGTGTCCGGCGCCTTCGATCGCGTCATCATGGTGCCGGACGCGGACGCGGGCGTGCCCTGGCATCTTTCGCTGCTGCCCTCGGTTTTACCCCGGCTGGCCGCGGGAGGTGTGGCCGCTCTGGCCGCCAGAAGCTCCCTGTTGGGGCGGGTGGATTGGTCCCGGTCGGTCCGTGTGCTGGACGATCTCAAGTCGCGGGGGTTTCGCGGGGTGGCCTTCCGCACCAAGCCCTGAGGCGCAGCGAACGCGCGGGGAGGGCGCCGGACCGCGGTGAGGCCGCTTGTTGCCAAATGGATAATTCTCGGTTACACTCCAGCCAAGACTTCAGGCACTCTGGCGGGCGGCGGGGAGCGTCATCTCCGCCGCCCGCCCGGGAGAGGCGCTATGCGAATTCTGCTTACCAACGACGACGGTATCGACAGCCCCGGCATCAGAACCCTGCAGCGGATTTTGCAGGCGGATCATGAAGTCTGGCTGGTGGCGCCGGACCGCGAAAAAAGCGGCTTTGCCCAGGCCATTTCCATCCGCCGCCCCGTGCGTGTTTGTGAACTGAAGCCGCGGGAATTCGCGGTGGAGGGAACGCCGGTGGACTGCGTGCTGGTGGGCGTGATCCGGCTGGTGGAGGGGGAGGTGGACGCGGTGATCTCCGGCATCAACCGCGGCCCCAACCTGGGCACCGATGTGCTCTATTCCGGCACGGTCGGGGCCGCGCGCCAGGGCGCCCTGTCGGGTAAGCCCGCCTTTGCCCTGTCCCTCTACGATCCGGACGGCGATTTTAATTTTGAGCCGCCGGCCCGGGCCTTCGCCGCCGCTCTGCCCGGATTGTTCCGGGCCTGGTCGGATGACCACTTCCTGAATATAAACTTTCCCGCGCGGGTCCGTGATCCCCTGGCATGGGCGGTGACCGTACCGGCCCGGCGGATCTACAGCGACTATTACCACGTGGACCGGGAAGCGGACGGCAGCCTGCGCTGTTCCCTCCAGGGCGACGAATCAACTTGTCATGAGGAGGAAGGCGGAGACTATGCGGCGGTGATGGACGGACTCGTGTCACTCACCCCGTTGAGCGTCCATCCGGAAATTCACCCGACCGCACCCCGTTACGCGGACCTTTTGGGCGGGAAGCGGGCGCCGGTATGAAAGCCACCCTGGAACGCGGTATCCAGTATTACGACCAGAAGAAGTACGAACAGGCACGGCAGGAGCTGCTGGGCCTGGACGAAAAACCGGAAGAGAATCCCACCATCGCCTATTATCTGGGCCTGGCCCATACGCAGCTTGAAGACTACGAAAAAGCCATTCCTCTCCTGGAATATGTGATCCTGGCCCACCGTAATCTTTTCTTTATCTTCCAATGCCGGATGGTGCTGGGGCTCATCTATTCCGTCACCCGGCGCTTTCAGCTGGCCGAAATCGAGTTTCGCAATCTGCTTAAATTGGGCGTGGAATCACCCCAGGTCTACACCTCCCTCGGGTACGTCATGTATGAACAGAAAAAAACCGATGAAAGCATCGAACATCTCAAGAAGGCCCTGGTCTTCAAGCCCGACTATCCCAGCGCCCTCAACAATCTGGGCTTCATCTACGCTGAGGAGGGGAGGGACCCCGGCCTGGCCGTGGACTTGTGCAAGCGGGCGCAGAAACAGCATCCCGGTAATCCGGTCTACCTGGATTCGCTGGGGTGGGCCCTGTTCAAGAACGGACGCCTGGCCGAGGCCAAGTCCTATCTGCGCAAGGCGCTGGACGCGTCCAAGGGCAGCAAGGAGATCGCCGCCCATTTAAAAACGGTGCTGGAAGAGGTAAAACGACGCCGTTGAGTCTCTCCCCCTGTCCTGGGCCCGTCCTTTTTCCTGTCCGCCATCAAAAAAAAGCTCAACTTCCCTGTTCGGCGACCGAAGATAATAATGGAGACAGATTATGAGCATAGATGGAGTTTTAAATCACCAGATCCGTCAGGAACGTCCCGCCAACGAAAAGGCCCCGGCCAAACAGCCGGACGCCGTGACCCGGGGCGGCGTTCCGGAAGGCGACATCATCGACATCAAGGCCATGAAGGCCATTCTCTACCTGGGCCTGCGGGGAGACGTCTATCTTCCCGTGGACGAGGGACACGCCGTCGATACCCACGCCTGATCGGGCGGGCTGATTGAAAAACAAAACGGTCCCGGTTGCGGACCGCCCGCTACTTATACTATAATACCGACGTGAAACAATCACCGTTGCGCCTCATCCGCTTTGTTTTATTCCTGGCCTGTTTTCCCGCTCTTCTTTTCGCAGACCCCATTGACATGAACCGGGTCAACGCCCGCGAGGCCTTTCACTGGGGCGTGGATGCCTTTCACCTGGGGTATTTCGGCAAGGCTCTCCAGTCCTTTGAAGAGGGTCTGCGTCTGGCGCCGGACGATGCGCTCATCAAATCCTGGTTGGCGCGCACGTATTTCCGGCTGGGATTTGAGGACACGGCCGTCTCGCTCTGGAAGGACATTGTCGCCTCGGGCAAGGGCACGCCCCTCCTGGAGTATATCATCCAGGTGGTGGAATCACGGGCCGGTCTGGGCCGGGAACTCTACTCCCCCGAACTCTTCGTGGTCAACCACGTGTTGGACTCGTCCCAGCCGAACAACCGCCGCTTCCTGCGGCCCAGTTCGGTCTGCACCCTGCCCGACGGCCGGTTCTTCATCATCGCCTACGGGTCGAACGAGGTGCTTTCCCTGAACGCCAATTCCTTCCTCCTCTCCCGTTTCTACGGAGGGGGTTTGAATTCGATCGATCATCCCTTCGACATGGTCGCCGCCGGCGGTTTTTACTTCATCTCAGAGTTTGAAGGGAACGTGGTCAGTAAATTCGACCGCACCTTCGCCCGTATTGCCTCGTTTGGCGGCAAGGGTATCGCCGACGGCCAGCTGCTGGGACCCCAGTACCTGGCGGTGGACGACGATGGCTATCTCTACGTCACCGACTGGGGCAACCGCCGGGTCAGCAAATTCGACACCGACGGCAAGTTCGTGCTTTCTTTTGGCGGCAAAAGCGCCGGGTACCCTTTCCGCCGGTTCGAACCCACGGGCATCGCCGCTTCCGGCGGACGCATCTTTGTTTCTGAACAGCACGGCACACAAGTGATCGTATTCGATAAAAACGGCAACTACCTGGACGCTTTGGGCGCCGGCACCCTCAAGAATCCGGAAGGCCTCGAATTCTACGATTCGCAAACGCTGCTCGTGTCCGACGGCGCGCGCATCATGAGTCTCTCGCTGGATGACGAACGTTGGAAAATCTTCTGCGAAATCCCTGCGGCCAAACGGCTGACCGGCTTAGCCCTGTCTCCCAATAACGACGTGTTGGCCGCCGATTTCGACGCCAACAAAATATTCATGGTCTCGGAGGCGAGCACCCTGTATACCGGATTCTTCGTACAGGTGGACCGGGTTGACTCCCGCCAATTTCCGCGGATTACCATGGATTTGTCGGTGGAGGATTTTCGGGGACGGCCGGTGGTGGGTCTGACGCCGTCCAACCTTTTCATTACCGAGGGAGGCCGTCCGGTGCGGGATACCGAGGTGGTTCTCAAGAATACCGAACCTGATCCCCTTACCGTGGTCCTGGTGGTGGAGGATTCTCCCGACATGGATCGCTTTGACAAGGAATTGAGTCTGTGCATCGAAAACGTGATGGGCGTACTGGGCCGGAAGGCCCGCGTCAAGATAGTCTTCGCCCGGGACAAGGCCGCCCTGGAAGCCGACGCGGGCGGGTATGATCCGGCCCGGATACAGAGTCTGGTGGATCGGAAGGGAAAGGCGGCCTGGAAGATGGATGAGGGACTGCGCACGGCCGTGGCCGAAGCGGCGCCCGACCGCGGACGGAAGGCGGTGGTCTTTCTGACCACGGGCGCGGTGCGTGACTCATCATTGGGTTTCTACTCGCTCCAGGAGGTGGCGCGCGCCCTGCGCAACAATCGCGTCCGCCTCTATCCGGTGTATCTGGGAACGGTCAATAAAAACAAAGAGATCGAGTACATCCGCAGCGAAAGCGGCGGCAAGAGCTATATCTATTTCGATCCGGAGGGGTTGCGGTATCTGCTGGACGATATCTCCCGGGCGGAAAATCCCGCCTACGTGGTCCGCTACACGTCGACCACCAACTCCGATTTCGGCCGCACCTACATCCCCCTGGAAGTGCAGGCTCTGCTGTACCAGAAATCGGGCCGGGACGAAAGCGGGTACTTCGCCCCGCTGGTCAACAAGTAGGTCCTCGCCACCCGCGGCCGGATGCGGATCCTTAAGGCACTTTTAACTAGATTTTATTGCATCCCGAACTCGAACTGGCCTATAATACCAGTAAAGAGGACGCAAAGTACCCCATGGTCATTAAAGTATTGATATGCCATCCCGACGCGATGTTTACGGAATTTCTCACCCGGTACCTGACGGGCAGCGGTTTTGAGGTAAAAGCCGCCGGGGATTGCGTGGAGGGATATGCCCAGTGCCTGCATTTCAAGCCCCAACTGATCATCGTCAACAAGAAGTTTAAAACCATGGACGCCCGGGGGTTTCTGCTCAAGAAAGCCGGCACGCAGCTGACCGAAAAGATGCCGGTTTTTCTCATCGGCGATTTCTCCGCCGCGGAGATCATCGAGTATAAGAAGCTGGGGGCGTACGCCTTCGTGTCCACGCCCGTCAATCCGGTGATCGTGGTGGAACGAATTTTTAACCTGTTTGGAATTCCGCTGCCGCCCGTAAAAAAAACCACGCCGCTGTTAATGGACCTCTGCGCCCGGGGCAACATCATCGTGGCCCAGTTGGAAGGCAACCTGGAACCGGAAAAACTGGAGCTCTTCAATTATTACGTACGCCATTTCTGCCTGGCCAAAGGGATCAAGAAACCGCGTTTCCTCATTATTGTTCCTTCACTCTATCCCGAGTCCATCACCGAGGAAAACGTGGAACTGCTTTTTAATTTCTTGAATTTTCCCGAGTTGTCGATCGCGGACCATTACGTCAAGATCCTCACCGCGGTGCCGCGCCTCATTTCCTTTCTGAAAATGAACGTGGATTACGCCCGGTTCGAGATAGCCGCGGATTTCCTTTCCGCCCTGCAAAGCCTCCAGATAGACTTTGACAAGCGTAAAGCGGTGCCGGTGACATTTATCAAGGAAGGCAGCGTGTACATCTTCGACCTGTACGACGGGCACGGCAAAAGGATCATCCCCGCCCACACCCCGGTGTCCGCGGACATGCTCGCCTACCTGACCGCGCACAATATCGCGACCCTTTCCTATTTCAGCGATTTCAATCCTGAGGAGATTGAACGGGACGCCCTGGAGTTCGACAGCCTTTCGGACGCGGAGCGGGCGCTGGAGATACTTTCCAGCGCCTATGAACCCGTGGTCGGCGACAAGGTGCCGGTCACCGTGTTCGACGAAAAACTGCTCCTCTTCTTCCGCAACCTCAAAAATCAGCCCGTCCTTCTCATTTTCCAAAATGAGGACGTGCGCGCCCTGTTGTCGCATATCCTGGACGTCTATTTCAAGGTGGAGGTGTCGGGTGGTGGCGCCGCGGTCACGGACCTGGTGAACGATAAGCACTATTCACTCATCTTCATTGATGCCAAAATCGGCGCTGACCGGACCCTGGAACTGCTGCGGGAGATTCGCAGCGTGGCCACCCGGCGCAAGACGTCGGTCATTATCGTGACCGAGCAGATCAACAAGATCGACGTACTGCGCTACAAGGATTCGGGGACCGATAACATCATCATCCAGCCCTTTTCGGCCGCCACCCTGCTGCAGAAAGTGTATGAAGCGGTGGACGCCGACCGGCGAAGTTAGGTCCCTTAAGCGATTCCTGCGGTCGCTGTGAATGTCCGGCGCTCGTTCCCTTTACAGAACCGGCTTATGCAAAGGCAGTTTCTGGAAGGGGCGGCGGATCTTCTTCAGGTAGGCGCGATAGACGCGGCAGGCCTCATAGTATTTCTCCGGTCCGCGAAAGGTGGAGAGGAGGTCGGCCCGGTAGAGTTCCAGAAGCAGGGGGAAGAGCGGCGATATAAGTAATCTTTCAATGCGATAAAGGGGCATGCGGGGCAGGGCGTCCGGCATCATGTGATAGCGAACCAGAAAAACCACGTCGTCAATGAGGGGTGCGGGATACTCAAGCCGCCGCAGGAAGCGGGCGGCCAACAGGGCGCCCCGCCCCGCGTGGTCTGGGTAGGGATTTTCCCGGGTGGCCTCGGCCACGGTTTTTCCCAGGTCATGGAGAAGAATGGCCAGGGAGAGCGCCGGATCGTGTTTTTTGCGGTGGGTGAGGGCGGAGAGCGTGTGGTTAAGGACATTGCCTTCCGGATGGTGGTCCTTGGTCTGGGCCACCGCGGTCATACTCTCCAGTTCCGGCCAGTGGGTGCGGATGAAACCGGTTTCGTGGAGCAGGCGCAATCCCTTCTCCGGACGGGCCGACTCCAGCAGGGTGGAGAGCAGCCAGCGTTGTTCGGCCGCGGGCAGTACCGGCAGTTCCGGAACGGAATCGAGGAAATCCCTCGGCCAATCCAGGTCGTATCGGGAGACCAGCACCGCGGCGTCGCGCAGCACGCCGGGGCGAGAGTGGAGGTCTCCGGAAACACGCAGGACGCGGGCGCGCAGGTCCGCATAAAGCCCCACGGGATCGATGAAATAATCTTCGGTAAAATCATAGTAGAGGTGCTGGACGGAAAATGGTCTCCGGGGAGGCCGCTCCAGGGAATCGACGCACTGAAAGAAAGCGCGTGTCCCGTCCGGTAAACGCGTCACCGCGTCGCTTTCGGCGGCTCCGGCGTATTCGATGTCATCAAAGAGTGAGGCCAGCAGGGCCAGCGGCGCCGGCGTTAAAAAATAATACGCATGTCCGTTGGGGGCGCGGTAATACCGGTCGAGCGCCGAATAGGTCTGCATTAAAAAACGATGGCCAGAATCGGCCAGTGAGCCCAGAAGTCTGTCCACCGCCGGCCTTCTTTCACGGAAAATCAGGTGGTCAGTCTATAAGATACACCGGTATTGTGCAAGCGCAGACAGCCAGGCCGGCCGCAGGGCGTCCGATCGGATCGGGGCGGCTACTCGGATCCGGTTCGCAGGGGGACGGCCGCGGCATACGGCCGGTCGAAACGCTTTTGCCAGGCATGGTGACGTTTCAGCATTATCTTCCAGTACATGTTGGTCAGGCCGATGAGCCCAAACAGGAAGTGGAGGATCCGGGAGATCAAGGAGAGACGCCGGGGCCGGGCGAGACGTTCGGCCGCGCGGTCCGGGAACCGTCCTCCAGCGGCCAGCCCGCGCCCCAGGGCGGTGAAGAGGGCGTGATGTTTTTTTACCATGGATTCGGGCATGAGCCGGAAACCTTCGGATCCTCCTTTGATGGCCGATCCCACGCAGATCATGTTCAGGCGCTGGCAGAGGCGGCGCAGATAGCGGACGACCGGTTCGGAATGTCGTGACTCGGGAAATCCCGAATGCACGACTACGGCCAGGCGCTTGCCGGAAAGGCGCTCCGGCTCAGCATCTTCCAGGGAATCAATGAATCCTTTGACCACGCCCGGTACCGAGTCGGTGTAGAGGGGGAAGACCAGGAGCACCTCCTCGGCGTCCAGGAAGGCGCGCCGGTGTTCCTCCAGTTTCCGGGTGCGCGCCAGGTCCATCACCGGCGGTTCCGTCGTACCGGCCTCACGAAATCCGTCCATGATCCAGGAAATGATTTTGCGCGAATTGGATCTGTGTCCGCGGGGCGAGCCGTTAAGCGCCAATCTTTTCATGCGTACCCTCCCTGCCGGGCATGGTTCGTGTCAGGGATCGGCAGGCGTTCCGGGCCAGTTCGGCGCCGGCGGCGGCCGTAGTGTCGGTGCTCAGATAAAACACGAGTCGTCCCCGCCCATTGAGCGCCAGGCGCTCGTGCTGATGCCTGACGATTTCCACATCCTCCGTCCCATCTGTGGGACCGCGCGCGACGACCAATGCCATGTTGATATCCTTGTCATAGCGCCGCCGGTGGTGGCATTCTCTCCCGGAAATTTCAATAAACGGGTGGAGGAGGGGGATGAAACGATCCTGGGCCCTTTTGGTAAGGGCGGAGACGTTTCCCATGATCAGGGGACTGGCCCAGACCAGGACATCCGCCTGGAGGATGCGCGGGTAGAGCGAGGGAAACTCGTCTTTAATGGCGCAGAGGCCGGGTGTGGCCCACCAGCATGACCAGCAGCCGGTGCAAAAGCGGATGTCCATGTCTCTCAGGCGGACCAAGTCAGTGCGCGCGCCGCCGCGGGTCAGTGCATGGGTCCAATCCTTGAGGTATTGCTCCCACGCCGGGTGACCGTCGTCCGGATTGCCGTTTAGAACCAGGAGTTCCATACTCCCTCCTAATGTTTACAGTGGTAACATTATAATACCACTAAATGTTGACAGTGTCAACATGAATTGATACAATTTTACCATGTCGGGAAAAAGAGCGGTACGCCAATATCATCATAAGGATTTGAAAGGCACCCTTTTGCGTTTCGCGGTGGATGAACTGCGCCAGTACGGACCGGCCCAGGTCTCGCTGCGCCGCATCGCCTTGAGGGCCGGGGTCAGTCATGCCGCTCCCTACCGGCACTTTAAGAGCAAGGACGGCCTGCTGTCCACCCTGGCGTGGGAGGGGCATATCCTGTTTACCCGGAGCCTGCGACAGGCCAGGGAGAACGGAGATCCGGCCCCCGCCGAGCGGCTCTTGCGTCTGGGAACGGTCTATCTGGAATTTGCTCGTCAGCGTCCGGAAATTCTGGAGTTGATGTTCTCGGAAACGGGAACGCGCGTCATGCAGGCCCATCCGCCGCCTGATTTCGAGGAAGGCAGCGGCAAATACGATTCCTTCGGGGTCCTGGAAACCACCGTCCGGGAATGTCAAACGGAGGGTACGCTGGACCCGCAATCGGACAGCGGCGCCCTGGCCCTGATCATCTGGTCCTTCGTGCACGGGTACTCCGTCATCCGCCGCGAAGGATTTACCGCCTCCATGGGCGCCTCCCGCGGCTATTCCGATCAGGCCACGGACGATCTGGTCTGGAGCGCGTTCCGCCGGTTGATGGGGGGAGGCGTTTACCGGCCTTGATCTTGATGAATAATCGTTAACGGGTTACATTGACTCAAGAATACTCCCCTTATCCAATATAAGAAAACGGCTGTTATCGCCCGGGTGGCGGGCGGCCATTCGGAACAGGAATACGCATGAGCATCACCGGGAATGCGCGGGAAGCGGTGGGCATCTGCCTGGGCGCTTCCACCATCAGCGCCGTCAAACTGCGCGCCAACGGCGCCGCCGCGGAGCATCCGCCGGGCGCGGCCGTCATCGACAAGATCGTTCTCAAGACTCATGAGGGAGACCCGCGGCGGGCCTTGGAGTCTATCATTGCCGAACTGAAGATCGATCACGCGCCCGTGCTGGTAACGGGCCGGAAATTCAGGAAACTGCTTTCCCTTGCTTCCATTTCGGAGCCCGAGGCGGTGGAGAACGCCCTGGCCTACGTGGCGCGTAACGGAGGCCCCGCCTACGATGCGGTGATTTCGGCGGGCGGCGAGACCTTCATCGTCTACGCCGTGGACGGTGAGTCCAGGATCCAGGGATTGTCCACGGGTAATAAATGCGCTTCGGGCACGGGAGAGTTCTTCCTCCAGCAGATCCGGCGTATGAACCTGGGGGTGGAGGAGGCCGTGGCCGCGGCCGAGCGCGGCACGCCCTACGGCG
>CAYQRT010000058.1:0-3371 GCA_964419695.1 uncultured Spirochaetaceae bacterium
GGCCCTGGTGGACGGCAAGGTGGCCTGCGTGTCCGTGGGAGAGGTCGCGTTCCTGTAAATTACGTTTACTCAGCACTAAAAAATCAGCCACAGAGGACACAGAGAAGCACAGAAAGAGAAAAAAAGAAATGAAGAAGTTTCCTGTTTGGTTATCAAATAGAAAACACCTGCAGATGGGAATTTTCATTTCTATTCTTCAATCTCCCTCTCCTCTTCCTCTGTGTCCTCTGTGGCTTTTCAGGAACTAAAGGTAATCTCCTTGACATTTTTTGTTCTATATAGTACTTTTTTATATAATACTTATAAAGGAGTACGCTATGACCACCCAGGAACAACGCGCTTACTGTCTCTCCGTCATGAAGACCAGCCCCGTCTGCTATCTGGCCACAATCAATAAGACCGGGTTCCCGGAGATCAGGGCCCTGTTCAACCTGAAGAACGGCAAAACCTTTCCGGGCCTGGCAAAAATAATGGACCGCTATGACGGAGATTTCACCGTCATCCTGGGAACGAACACCTCTTCGGTCAAGGTGAAACAGGTGGTTGAGGAGCCCAAGGTCTCCGTCTATTTCTGCAACGCGGATACGTTTCAGGGCGTCATGCTCACCGGTAGTATGGAAATTATCGATGATTCCGCGCTGAGAAGGGAGCTCTGGCAGCCGGGCTGGAATCTGTACTATCCACAGGGAGCGGACGATCCGGACTTCACCGTCCTACGCCTGACTCCGGACCGGGTCAAGGCGTACGGCTCCTTAAGCACCTTCACCATCACCCGGGAGGCCGTCTGATGTCAGGATCGCGCGACGGCGGCTTTCTCGTCGCCAAGATCCACCAGGCGGGCGGGAGAATCTTCAACCGCCTGCTTAAGGAATACGGGCTGGGCGATATCAACTCCGGGCAAGGTCGCATTCTGTACGTCCTGTGGCAGAAAGACGACATTCCCATCAGTGAACTCTCCGCCAAAACGCAGCTGGAAAAATCCACGCTCACCGCCATGCTTGACCGGCTGGAGAAAGACAGGCTTGTAAAACGCGTTCCCTCCCCTTCGGACCGTCGCTCAATCATTATTCGCGCCACTCCGAAGAACCGTTCCCTGGAAAAAAAATACCTGGCGGTTTCACGCAAGATGAACGACATCTTCTACAGTGGAATGGCGGAAACAGACATTGAGACATTCGAAAAAAGTCTGGATCGTATCCTTGCCAATCTGATCAATGAAGAAAACACTACCGGTGAAAGGGACCGTGATCATGGAATTGACTGAATTTTTAATCCTGGCCAAGCAAAACACGTACGCGGCCGGACGGGGAGAGGCGCCTCCCTGCCGGCCGGGTTCACACGATCTGGCCTTCGCTGAGGACGGTTTCCGATACCTGGACAGTTACTTCGGGGGCAAACGCTTTTCCGGCCAGGAGATTGTCTATCGGGACGGGCAGCCGGTGTGGAGTATGAACTACTATGGATGTGCACTAACCGACCGGGTCCCGGACGGTTTCAGTGACACCCTGCATCAGGCGCTTTTGCGCGTTGAGGCGACGGCACCCTTCCGCGGTCCGCAGCACTACACGACCGGCGCCTTCCGCTATGAGTGCGCGCACCGGGGAGACATGCGCCAGTTTGAGGGGGAAGAACGAATCTTCTTTGAAAACAAGGAAGTGTACCGTCTCCATTTCCATGGCGGCGACGTGGAATAAGCCGGCCTTTTCTATCCTTTGAATCGGGAGAGAATCACCACCGCGTTCTGCCCGCCGAACCCGAAGGCGTCGGAAAGCACATGGTCTATTTTCGTTTCCATGGGCCGGTCGCGGACGATGTTGAGCTGGATTTCAGGGTCCCGCTCAAACTGGTTGGTGGTGTGGTGGATGAGATTTTTCTCAAACGCCATAATGGCGGCGATGGCCTCAATGGCGCTGGCGCCGCCCAGGGAGTGTCCGGTCATCGATTTGGTGGAGTGGACGAGGACGCGCGTGGAATAATCGCCGAAGGCCTGGCGGATGGCGCGCGACTCGGCCCGGTCACCCACCGGCGTGGAGGTGGCGTGGGCGTTGATCAGGCCGATGTCCTCCGGATTGAGGCGCGCTGTTTCCAGGGCCTGCTGCATGGCCAGCACCGGGCCGCGTCCCTCCGGGTGGGGCATCACGAAATCGAAGGCGTCGCAGGAGAAGGCGAAGCCGGAGATCTCGGCGTAGATTTTGGCGCCGCGCTTTTTGGCGTGTTCCAGCTCCTCCAGGCAGACGGCGCCCGCGCCCTCGGAGAGAATGAACCCGTCCCGCGTCTTGTCAAAAGGGCGGGAGGCGGTTTCCGGCGAGTCGTTCCGTTCCGAAAGCGCCTGGATCTTGCCGAAGGCGGCAATGCCCGCCACGTTAAGGGCCGCCTCGGAACCGCCCGCCACGATGGCGTCCGCCATGCCCAACTTGATCAGCATGGCGCCCAGTCCCATCGCGTGGTTACTGGTGGCGCACGCACTCGAAAGTGAAAAGCACGGTCCCTGCAGGTTGAAGTACTGGGCGAAGAATCCCGCGGCCGTACTGGGAATGGCGTTGATAATGTAAAACGGTGAGACGGAATTCATCCCGGTCTTAACGATCCGCCCGATGTTGTCCATGTGGGCAAAGACGCCGCCGTCGCCCGAACCGATGAGTGCACCGTAACGCGGTGGATTGACCTCGGGATCAAGCCCCGCGTCGAGGATCGCCTGGCTCCCCGCCACGTGCGCCATAAGCGTGAAGCGGTCCAGGCGACGGATCATCCGCTTCTCCCTGAAATACGAAGAGAGATCAGGCAGATCGACCTCCCCGCCTATTTTGACCGAAAAATCGCCCACGTCGAAGTTCTTAAGCAGGCGAACGCCGGACGTACCGACGGTGAGATTGTCCCAGAACTCGCTGACGGTGTTGCCGATCGGATTGATGGTACCCAGACCGGTGACCACGATCCTGGTTTCAAAGGGGTTTCTGGTTGATCCTGAATTCACGCTTTTCATCCTTTGGGGAATGGGGTAGATATTCACTCATGAACAATAAAAGTTGTAACCGCCGGAAATCATTCGGTTTCCAGCACGGGTTGGGCAATTATGGTGTAGAATAAAGAGTCGTGTCAAGGTTTCGCGGGCCGCGGTACCGGAACCCGCCCGACCCCCGAGGCTAAATTTGACAAAACCGCGGTGCCGGTCTATATTAGTATGAGAGCGGAAAAGTACTTCAAAAAATCCACTTACTAACAATACCTGATATGAAAAGCACGCGAACGGGGCGGGCAAGGCAATGGAGCGCCTGCCAATGGCGTGTATTGCGTCGGGCGGAAACCGGCGCCAGGGACGCCCGTCGGGACTGAAAAACCCGACATCCGTTATGGGCGAGGAAAGCGATCGG
>CAYQRT010000058.1:3471-10189 GCA_964419695.1 uncultured Spirochaetaceae bacterium
ACGCCCGTCGGGACTGAAAAACCCGACATCCGTTATGGGCGAGGAAAGCGATCGGAAGAATACACGAATGAACGAACGCAGCGGGAAATGGAAAAAGGCACTACCGCTGGCCGCCGCCATGGCGTTTATTGTGGTGACGGGGGGACTGGTTTTCCTGCAGGGAGTGCCCTCACCCCAGGAAATCAGGATTCCCCACCTGTTCCAGCTGGACGCTCCGGAGGCGCACACGGTGTCGGTGGTGGGTGATTTTAACGACTGGGATCCGGCCGCCCAGCCTCTGACCAGGAAGAACGGCGTGTGGCAGGCGGTCGTCAGCCTGCGAAAGGGCCGTACGTACTTTTATAATTTCATAATCGACGGCGAAAAGTGGATCACCGATCCCTCGCAACTCCTGACAAGCGAGGACAGTTTCGGGAAGAAAAGCGTCCTGGAAATGGACGATGCCGGAGAGGAGACTCCATGAAACGTTCGATTATTTTTCCGTGCATCCTGCTGGCGGGCGCGACCATGCTGTTCGCGGAGGCGGATCCCCTGGCCGCCGCGCGCTTCCTTCCCGCAGGTGTTTCTGGGGCCGCATCGACGGAGTGGACCGACGCCTTTGCGCGGGAGGTCCGTCGTCTGGCCGGCAACACCCCGTTCTCACCAGCCAGCTTGAAGACAACCGGCGATCTCTGCCGTTCGCTTGCCTTTCCCGACAACCCCCTCCTGGCCGCGGCCTTGACCGTCGGCACCCTCCGCCGGTCGGACCTACGGCTCCGCTCGGGTCTCCCCCTGGCGGAGGTGAAAGTGCGGGCCCGCGTCGAGTGGACCAACCGCCTGCGTGAGCGCAAACATGACGCCGCGGCCGCCTTGACCAAGGACCTGGGCATCGAGGGCGGCAAGGATCAGTCCCTGCCCAAGGACAAGGAGAAGAAGGACCGCACGATCGAAAAAAAGATCAAGGATAAAAAAGACAAAAAAGACAAGAAAGACAAGTGACATGAAGCGGATACACGCTGCCCCGACGCCGGGTGACCGCCACATTCCGCCGCCGCCATGTCCAAGACACGGAAGCACCCGGCGATGAAACTCCTTTTCTGCACTATAGCGGTTTTCCTCTTCGCCTGGACCGGACTCTCCGCCCAGGAATCCACAGCGCGCGTCGTCGTGAACGCCTGGTTCAACGACAACTCCCGCGCCGAACGGTACACGACCCTGCGCGAAGACATCCTGATTATTTTTTCCGTGGCTGAAAAAGCCGCCGTCCCGTTCGACTTTCTGCTGGACTTTCTCAATGAGGCGGCCGCCCGCGGCATCGAACCCGCGCGCGTGGTGCCGGCCCTGCGGGATCGTCTCGACCACCTCCTGACGCTCAAAGAGCTGCTGGACGCCCACAGCGACTGCCTGGGCCGCGAACCACCCGGAACGGCGCCGGACGGCGAGGATGACTCTCCCCTGCGGAGCCTGTCACTCATCCAGCGCCGGGGCGTTGTCCCGGCCGTCATCGCCGCCGTCCTGGACGCGGCCTGCCGGGAACACCGAACGTTTACCGCCGCCCTGAACGCCCTGAAGACCCTGGCTAATATTCCGTCCCTGAACGAATTATCCGCGGACCGGCAGACGGCTCTGACGCGCGCCGTCCTGGCCAGCACCCTTACCCCGGCCGGGTACTCGGCCCTGAGTTCCTTTTACATCAAGGGAAAATTGAAGAACATCGCCGCCGGGGAAATCACTGATATCATCATTGCCGCCCTGCGGGAAGGTAAGGGTCTCATTCGCATAGAACAAGAAATGGATCGACGAAGGAAATGATGAAAACCTTACTCGGCCTGGTGCTTTTTCTCAACCTTTTCATCCCCGCCGTATGCGGAGAGGGATTCGTCTCTCTGGGCGGCGCGGGAGATCTCATCCTGGAAGATCCGCCCCCGCTGGCGCCGGACGTACGAATGCAAAGCGGACTCGATCTCTATGCCCCGCTGTCCCCGGAATGGAGCGTCTTTATCTCCGGCGCCCTGTTTGGCTTTTGGCGACCCGTGGACATGCGGCTGCGATACCTGTACAACGCGGCCTGGAATTTCAGCTACCGGGGCGATGATTTCTTCTTCAAGACGGGCCTGAAAGCCAAGGGAGAACAGTTGTATACGGCCGGGATCGGATGGCCGGACACCTTTGAAAACGTCCTGGACCTCTATCTGGCCTGGGACGCGGGATCGACCACCTTCTTCATTGCGCCGCAACTCTGCTATAATCGGGAGGAACTGCTTGAGGACAATGTCATTGTCCGCGGCGAGGCCGGCGTAAACTTTCTGCCGGGGGAACGGTCCGTGGCCACCGTCAAACTCACGGGCTCCTTCACGCTTGTTCCCCTCCACGCCGCCACCTACACGTACGGCGCCGAAAGCGGCTTGACGCTCTACCCCGACGCCCCCTGGTTCCTCTCCCTGGCCCTGGGCGCGCTGATCCAGGATTCCGATTATGCGGAACTCGTGGCCGGCCAGGAGACGCCCCGTCTGGATTTCTTCCAACTCTACGCCTCGGTCACCCTGTCGGCGTCGCTGTCGGACACCGTCACGCTCAAGGTCCAGCTGCCCGCCCGGATGAGTTTCAAAACCATGCTGTACGTGGTGGACGGAGCGTTCGGCGGCGACCACGAATGGACCCTGACCCTGGGTCCGGAGGCGGAACTCTCCGTGACGCTGGCCGAACACCAGGCACTGGTCTTCCTGCTCAGAGCCGAGCCCTTCTTCTCCAACAGCGATTATTACGACGCGGGATACGGTGAAGCCGCCATCCGCTACCAGGTGAATTTCTAGCGGTCCGGCGAACCGGAACACCCGGCCGCCGCTGCGGCTAGACGGTCTTTGGTTTTAAAAAAAGGATGGCGCCGATGGTGTTGTTATTCCGGTTTTTTAAGGGCGCCAACCGGTAATCAACGCGCACGAACGCATTATCAGCCGCCGCCAGCCGGCAGTCCGTTTTTTCCACCGGTTCATTGTCGATGATGGTCCGGGTGACCGAAAGCGTTTCGGGAACGGGCGGATTCCCGCAGGAAATCCGCACCACCTCGGTCAGTTTTTTCCCCAGACAGTCGGCCTCACCCTTACCGAGAAGCTGGAGCGCCACGGCGTTGACGCGGCTGACCGCCCCTTTGGGGTCGGCGGCCAGAATGCCGTCGCAGAGGTTCTTCAGGATGATCTCGTTCCACTCCCGCTCTTCCTTGGACGCCCGGTCCTTTTTCCCCCGCGACAGGGCGATCTCGAGTGACGCGCGCAGGGCGCGTTCTTCGAACGGCTTGAGAATGTAGCCGTAAGCCTCGGTGTCCATTGCCTGCCGCAGGGTGGCGTCGTTGCAGTCGGCGGTCAGATACACCACCGGCACGGGGCAGATCTGCTTGATCCGTTGGGCCGTTTCAATGCCATTGATGGGACCGTCCAGTCGGATGTCCATGATGATGAGGTCGGGACAATCCGCCACCACGCTCGCCAGCGCCTCCTTGCCGGAGGCCACCACGTGAGGCACATGGTACCCCATCCGGCTCAATGCTTCTTTCAGCTCAAGCGCTACCAGTCCTTCGTCCTCCACAACCAGAATCTGCGGTGTTTTCACAATGCTCTCCTCACCCATCAGGGATGGCCGCCGGCCCGACGTTCCGGCACAGTCCCCTTCAATGTAAATTCGGTCTTCTGACGCGTCAACCGCCGACCTTATTCCCCGGCGCCGCGGATCGGGAACCGGATCGAAATCCGGAACCCATTGCCGATCGGCACATCCATCGTACCCTTGAGTTGTTTCACCAGGGTTTGGATGATTTTCATGCCCAGGGATTCGCTCTCCTCCATCCGGTATCCCTCCGGCAGCCCCGGCCCCGAATCGCCGTACGCCAGAACGTATTCCGGCCCTTCGGTCACGAAGGTAATGATGATGCGGTGCTCCGCTCCCCGGGCCGGCGGACCGGAAAAGGCGTGCTTGAGGCTGTTCATGATAAGTTCATTGACGATCAGGCCCATCAAAATACTCTTGTCAATATCCAATTCGATAGGCGCCACCTCCAGCCCCAGGTTGATCTGTTCCCCCGCGCGGGTGTGGCTGTAGAGGATCGAGTTGGCCAGTTCCTGAAGATACTGCGCCAGATGGGTATGGGCCAGATCATCCGACCGGTACAGCCGCTCGTGCACCATGGCCATGGACCGGATCCGCGATACCGACTGCTCAAAAAGATCGAGCGCCGTGGGGTCCTCGATGTAATGACTCTGCAGACGCAGGAGGCTGGAAACGATCTGCAGGTTGTTCTTGACCCGGTGGTGCAATTCGCCCATAAGGACGCTCTTTTCCTCCAGGGACGACTGCAGCCGTTCCTCGGCGCGGACGCGTTCCTCGATTTCCTCCTTCAGCTCACGGTTGGCCCCTTCCAGTTGCCGGGTCCGCTCCGCCACTTTAACTTCCAGTTCAGCGGTCAGTTCCCGGAGGCTGTCCTCCACCTGTTTCAGATGCGTTACGTCGCGCAGCACGAACATCCTGCTCGATACCTTCCCCCGCCAGTTCAGTATGGGGGAAAGACTTGTATCAAACGTCCGGCCCCGCAGCATAATGGTGCGGTTGCGGGTGCCCGGCGCCGCCGACAAGTCACCGGCGCCGGCCAGCACGCCCGGGAAATCCGAAAGGGGCTTGCCGATGAGAGCGGTGAGAGGCGCGTCGAACAGATCCTGCGCCGAGGGATTGACGTAGACGATGAAATTTTCCGGACTCAAGATAATGAGCCCGTCGGCCATGGACTGGCTCAAGGCGTGCTGGGCCACCGGGATGGTCCGGAAATAGCGCAGCCGCAGATAATAGATGACCGAAAGACTCGACAGGGCCAGGGCGATCGGCGTGATCCGGTAGTAATGCAGCTGGCTCTTCAGCAAAAAATCCATCAAGACCACGACTGATGAAAACACGCTGGCCAGAAGAAAAGGCAGCAGCCTGATTTTCCGCACCGCCCGGCCCGAAACGGAGGAGATGAGAAGCAGGAAATATCCCAGGAGCAACAGGATGATATTGTACACATTGAACACGACGTACCCCGGGCCCGCTTCAATGTCCAGCACGATGCCGTTGGGCGAGACGAAAAACCTCCGCCAGCCCAGATATTCGAGGGAGGGGAAAAGGGTGGCGACCTGTCCCAAGAGAATGGGGACGGCCAGAAGGATAAGTACGCGTCTCAGGGCGGCCGTTTTTCCACGCATATGCTGAACGGCGAACCCGACCAAAAAGACGCTCACCAATGAAATTCCTATGAATTTTATCTTATAAAAGACCACCTTCAATTCCAGCGGCACGGCGATGCACTCACCAATCTGCGCGGTGATCCACAGCCACAGACTGAGCACGAGCATGATGGAGTAATCGGGTTCGACAATTTTGCGGTTGATCCAGAGGTTAAGGGCCATGGCGGTGGTGATCCCGCCCGCCAGGATGACAGCCGTCAGGTACACGTAATTGGTCATCATACGCGTCGTTCCCGCATTCACTACTCCGTTTGCATCCGGGCGTACGACCCCACAGGAGGACCGTCTCTCCTTGAGTATAATCGACTTTGGATCTTATGACACTTTTTTACGGCGAAGCCGTCCCGGGATGACACGCGCCGCTAGGCGGCGGTCACCCGGTATTTTTTAACGAACGAACAGGGACGGTAGGTGAGCTTCGCCTGCCGCAGACCCTCGTCTCCCAGATCCTGCTCCCGGTTCATGTACACGTATTTCTTGGGGATCACGGTGGCAAACGCCTTGTTGATGTATTGATAGACGCCCTTGAAGGAGGTGTCTGCCTTCTCGAAGTGGATGACGTAACTGAGGCGCTCCACCAGCGGTTCCCCTATGACAAACGCGGCCGGAATGCCTCCCACGTAGTACAAGGCTCCGCACAGCCTGAGTTCCTCAAAAAGTTCGAGTGCCTCCCTCGTCTCCGCGGCGTCGCCCGCCTCGCCGATCTGCTCCTGCCAGCGCGAGAGGATCTGGAGCGCGGCGGGCAGATTGGCGCTCGTGAGCGGTTTTCCTTCGCAGGTGTAGTTGTTGATGAATCCGGTGACCAGGTTGCGCTTCTTGTGAAACTTTTTTCCCGGCAGGTTGGCCAGGTCGGTGCGAAAATACAGGTAATCAAAATTATCCCGGTCCTCGGCCACGGCGTAGCCCATGGCGCCCAGCACCGTCTGCTTGGTCTCCGAAACACATTTCATGTTACGGTATCGGGTAAAGAGTTCATCCAGCGCCCCCTTCTCGGGCAGCGTGACGGGCAGCATGAAAAACGGCCGGTCGTGGTCATGGCCTGTCACGACGATCGTTTTTTTATCCAGGCGGGAAACCTGATAATGGTGTTTGCCTCGGAACAGGTACAGCCCGGCGAAGGTGAATTCGGACAAGCCTTCATTATACTCCCGCAGAAGCGGATCGAGTTCAGTGCGCATCGCCAAGGTCAGGTCGGAAAATTCCGGGTAAGATGGGATCATATGGTCATTCAACTGTATTCAGGCGTGCGGGGCTTGTCAAGAAGCGGCCGGCCCTTATCTGACGATCTTCAGGATCTGGGCCCCCACGCCCAACGAACTTACCGTTAGTTTGTTGCCTCCGGAGCGTTTGAAAGTCACCTTGACCCCGATCGGCGTGACGTAGCTGACCGTCGTGGCGTTGATGATCTTGATGACGACCCGTTCCTTGCGGCTGCCGCGCGGGATATAGCCGTAGAGGGAGCCGCTTTTCTC
>CAYQRT010000058.1:10289-12747 GCA_964419695.1 uncultured Spirochaetaceae bacterium
ATTGAAAGCCGGAGGAGGGGTTTATGGCTCTTGTCCGGGTCGATTCCTTCCGATATAGTAAGCGACACTGAAATTTTCTTCCGTTCGAAGGGTACACGAGTGAAAGCGAGAAAAGCCGCGCTGAAGCGCACCACCAAAGAGACCGATATCGCCCTTTCCCTGGATCTGGACCAGGCGGATCCGGTGGACATCGACACGGGCGTGCCGTTTTTCGATCATATGCTCACGGCCATGAGTTTTCACGGCGGCTTCAGCCTGCATGTCCGGGCGGCGGGTGACCTTTCCGTGGACGCCCACCATCTGGTGGAGGACCTGGGGATCGTGCTGGGCGACGCTTTACTGGAGGCGGCCGGCCCCGATCCGGCCATCAAGCGCTTCGGACACGCGGTCGTGCCCATGGACGAGGCCCTGGCGGAAACGGTCATTGACGTGTGCGGCCGTTCCACCTGCGTGTTCCGGGCCGTATTCCCGCAGATTCTCATCGGCACCTTTGACCCGGCGCTGATCAGGGAATTCTTCCAGGGGCTTTCCCAGCGGGCCAAAATCAGCCTGCACGCCACGGTCCGGGATGGTGAAAACAGCCATCACATGGCGGAAGCCCTCTTTAAATCGCTGGGTCTGGCCCTGGCCGCGGCGTACGCTCCGGCCTCCCATCCCCGCCGCACGGTCTCCACCAAGGGTACTCTTGCATAATTCGCCCATTGCGTTTACAGTAGGCCTGGAAAAATAAATTTGCTTTATTCACAGGCCTTTTTTATTATATATATTGTCGACTATGAGTCAAAAAAAGGTCTCCAAGGAGGATATGCTCAAGCATATTCCCAAAGAAGGGTTTCTTAAACTTACTCAGGACAAGCCGGATCTGCCTGAAGAAAAAAGAATCGCCCTGATACGAAAGGGAAATGACCTTTTCAACAACGGCCGGTTCGATCTGGCCAAAAAGGTGTTTCTAACCGCCGGGTACTCCGACGGGCTGGTTCGTATCGGCGATCGTTTGGCCGAGGAACATAAGTCCCTCGAGGCGTTCCGCATGTACTGGCTGGCGCGGCATCCGGTAAAAACTGATAATTTCGTGGAAAAAATGTCATTGGTTATACGACAATGGTTACATGAGTAAAAGGGAAGGAATACGAACGCAAAGGACTAAATATGGATGATCCGAAAAACAAAGACCAGGCCGGCGCACCCGCCGCGAACGAACAGGCCTTCGCTGAGCCCGAGGATCATGCGCTGGAAAACGCCACCAACACCATCATCTCCGAACTCTCGAAAAAGGGATACACCTACCTGAAAGAGGATCTGCTCGACGAAGCGGAAGACAACTTCAACAAAATTCTGGAATACGAACCGACCAACAATTACGCCCTGGTGGGACTGGGAGATGTCAAGCGCAAGCAGGGAAACTTCCACAAGGCCACGGAGTATTACCTCTCCTGTCTCAAGCACCACGAGGGCAACAATTACGCCCTCTTCGGCCTGGCCGACTGCTACAAGGCCCTGCAGCAGTTCCAGAAAGCCATCGACATCTGGGAGAAATACCTGCTCCACGACGAGAGCAACATCACGGTCCTCACCCGCGTGGCCGACGCCTACCGCAAAGTGAAGAACTTCAAGAAATCCCGTGAGATCTACCTGCGGGTGCTGGAGAAGGAGCCGGACAACGCCTACGCGCTCATCGGTCTGGGGCACCTGCATTACGATTTCAAGGAGTATGAGACCGCGCTCAAATACTGGGAAAAGATGATGCTCATCAACCAGGACAACATCGACATTCGCGTGCTCACCTCCATCGGCAACTGCCACCGCAAGCTCAAAACCTTCGAAAAAGGCCTGGTCTTCTTCGAAGAGGCCCTCAAATCCGAGCCCAACAATTTCTACGCCCTCTTCGGCATGGCGGACTGCTACCGCGGCCTCAACCGCCACCAGGAGTCCTTCGACTACTGGCTGCGCATCCTCAAGGGCGATTCCCAGAACAAGGTGATCCTCACCCGCGCCGGCGACGCCCTGCGCAACCTGGACCGCCTGGACGAGGCCGAGGAATATTACAAGCGCGCCCTCAACATCGAATTCGACACCTATGCCGTGCTGGGCCTGGCCCTGATCAACAAGGCCAAAGGCAACTACCTGGAGGCCCTGGAGTCCCTGACCGGACTGCTGGTGAACGAGTCTAAAAACCCGCGCCTCTACACCGAGATCGCGGAGTGTTACATCGAACTGGGAAACAAGGACAAGGCCCAGGCCATCCTGGCCCGTTACCTGCGCACCGGCCAGAAGAACGCGCGGGTTTCGGAACTGCTGGAAAAGGTCAAGGGTGAGTAACGGAAGAAATTTCGTGTAGGAACCTAGGACCTGTTCATTGTAGACCCAAAAGCGATCACAAACTTATCCACGGACCTCATCATCACTGTGTGTAGTACCCTGTAATTACGCTTCCGTTACTCCCTGGCAGTTTTCACTG